>NZ_JBHVWN010000032.1:0-80757 GCF_042882275.1 Streptomyces sp. NPDC058231
GGGGGGGCCCCGCCCCCCCCAAACGGCGGGGGCCCCCAACCCCCCCGCGGGGGGGGCCCCCCCCCCCTTCGACGTCTTCACACGCGCTTGTGAATCAGAGAACGCAGCCTCTCCGGACGACCCGGAGACCTGGCGAACTCAGAGAACGCGGACCGCGCCCGACGGCGGGTCGTAGCTCAGCGGACGCAGCACCACACCGGTGCTGGAGTTCTGCGCGCCGACGAACTGGCCGCCGCCCACGTAGACCCCCACGTGGTACGCGGAGCCCGCGCCGCCCCAGTACAGGATGTCGCCGGGCTGGAGGTTGCTCAGGGAGACCTGGGTGCCCGCGGTCGACTGGTCCTGCGAGACGCGCGGCAGGTCGACGCCGACGGAGCGGAACGCGGCCTGGACCAGCCCGGAGCAGTCCCACGAGTTGGGGCCGGTGCCGCCGGACACGTACGCGTCGCCGACCTGCGCCTTGACGAAGGCGATGACGGACGCGGCGGAGCCGGTCGCGCTCGACGCCACCGAGGCGGCGGAGCTGGTCGCGCTCAGCGTCGTACGGGCGGCGGAGCGGGAGGCACGCGCGGCGGCCTCGGCCTTGGCCTTGGCGGCTGCCTCGGCCTTCTTCTTGGCCTCGGCCTTCCTTACGGCCTCGGCCTTGGCCTTGCCGGCGGCCTTGGCAGCGGTGGCGGCAGCGGCGTCCTCGTGGGCCTGCGTCTCCAGGTCGAGGGCGACCTGCTGCGTGGCCTGGGCGGACGCGGCGACGGTGGTGGAGAGCCCGGAGGTGAGCGTGGGCATCTCGATGGTCTGGGTCACCGGCTCGGCCTGGGCCGGGCCGGCGGCGCCTGCGACCGCGATGGTGCTGAGGACGCCACCGGCAACTCCGGCCCGCAGCGCCGTCTTAGGGGCGCTTCGGCGGGGCTTCCGGTGGCTGGGTATGTGAGCGGTGTGGGACATGAGTACTAGCGCTATCAGGGCCTCCGGGGTCCCTTCAAGAAACGTGTGTTGCGACACAGTTACGTTCGGAATCTGTGAATCCGCTTTCTGGCGGCCCTTATTGACGCCGTAACGGGCAAAACGGGCACCCCCGAATACCGCTGTGATCACGGGCTTTCAGTATTTCGCCCGAATTGCCCGTCGCTTACCATCCGTTCACACCGATGGCCAAGCCCGCTTTAGTTGAAGAGCAAGTGGAGTGACGCAGGTCACAGCATGTTCGTTACGTGGTGGGCATACGAGCGGCTCGCGCGTGAGGCGGCACCGGTGGCGCGGCGGGATTCCATTCGTCCTGAAGATCGTGAATGTTCGCACGCGTCCACTTCGCTCCGCGCGGGCCCCTCGGGCGGGTGACCCCGGAATGGGGCGGATTCTCTTATCACTCCCAGGCCATCCATTGCCAATTTGCCTGTCGAGGCGTCTGATTGTTAGAGGAGCATCGCTTTGACCAGCAACAACAACACCAGATGTCACGTCTCGTGAGCGCGCGGCCGCTTTGCGTACGAAGATCACTCCTCATCCGGCTTCATGATCCTTCGCCTGGTGGTGGAGATCACAAAGTCGGTGTAGTACCCCGTGTCGCAGATCACAGGACGGCGGGCATAGGATGCGGGGCAGTCGGGCTTGTGAACTGCCTCACATGTGCACGATCTTGGTGAGGTGGCGAGCCGGTCGCCCGATGCGGTCCAACGGTCAAGGACGACTGGAAGGAGCGAGGAGCGTGAATGCCTACGCGCCCATCCTCGTGCTCGGCGCCCTCGGGGCAGGGTTTGCGATCTTCTCCGTGGTCATGGCCACGCTAATCGGCCCGAAGCGGTACAACCGAGCAAAGCTCGAAGCGTATGAGTGCGGTATCGAACCCACCCCCACTCCAGCCGGAGGCGGCCGCTTCCCCATCAAGTACTACCTGACGGCGATGCTCTTCATCGTCTTCGACATCGAGATCGTCTTCCTCTATCCCTGGGCGGTCACCTTCGACGCCCTGGGGATCTTCGGGCTCGTGGAGATGCTGCTCTTCGTGCTCACCGTCTTCGTCGCCTACGCGTATGTATGGCGTCGCGGCGGCCTGGAATGGGACTGAGGGGCTGAGGGGCACACCATGGGACTCGAAGAGAAGCTGCCCAGCGGCTTCGTGCTGACCACTGTCGAGCAGGCCGCCGGCTGGGTGCGGAAATCCTCCGTCTTCCCGGCCACCTTCGGCCTCGCCTGCTGCGCCATCGAGATGATGACGACCGGAGCCGGACGCTACGACCTGGCCCGTTTCGGGATGGAGGTCTTCCGCGGATCGCCGCGGCAGGCGGATCTGATGATCGTGGCAGGACGGGTCAGCCAGAAGATGGCGCCCGTCCTGCGGCAGGTCTACGACCAGATGCCCAACCCCAAGTGGGTTATTTCCATGGGGGTTTGTGCGTCATCGGGTGGAATGTTCAACAATTACGCCATTGTGCAGGGTGTTGATCATATTGTTCCGGTCGATATCTATTTGCCGGGGTGCCCGCCGCGCCCCGAGATGCTGATGGACGCCATTCTCAAGCTCCACCAGAAGATCCAGGGCTCCAAGCTCGGGGTCAACGCGGAGGAGGCCGCCCGCGAGGCGGAGGACGCGGCGCTCAAGGCGCTCCCCCTGATCGAGATGAAGGGGCTGCTGCGGTGAGCGACGAACAGAACAACAACGGCGTACCCGCCCCGCGCGACCAGAGCGGCGAGGTCATCGGCGTACGCAGGGGCATGTTCGGCGCCGGCAACGGTGGCGACACCTCCGGCTACGGCGGCCTCGTCCGCACGGTGACGCTGCCGGGCGCCACGTCCCGGCCGTACGGCGGCTGGTTCGACGAGGTGGCCGACGAGCTCGAAGGGGCCCTGGAGGAGCAGGACCTGCTTCCCGGGAACGCCATCGAGAAGACCGTCGTCGACCGCGGCGAGCTCACCTTCCACATCGCCCGCGAGCATCTGGTCCAGGTCGCGCGGACGCTCCGCGACGACCCGGCCCTGCGCTTCGAGCTCTGCACGGGGGTCAGCGGCGTCCACTTCCTCGGTGACAAGGGACGCGAGCTGCACGCCGTCTACCACCTGCGGTCGCTCACCCACGGCCGGCTGATCCGGCTGGAGGTCTCGGCCCCGGACAGCGATCCGCACATTCCGTCGCTCGTCGCGGTGTACCCGACCAACGACTGGCACGAGCGCGAGGCGTACGACTTCTTCGGGCTCGTCTTCGACGGGCACCCGGCCCTCACCAGGATCATGATGCCGGACGACTGGCAGGGCTTCCCGCAGCGCAAGGACTATCCGCTCGGTGGCATCGCCGTCGAGTACAAGGGCGCCCAGATCCCGGCTCCGGACCAGCGGAGGTCGTACTCCTGATGTCTACTCCACATGCAACGCCGCGGGCCACGACCGAGGGGACTGTATATACAGTCACCGGCGGCGACTGGGACGAGGTCGTCGAGTCGGCGGTCAAGTCCGACGACGAGCGCATCATCGTCAACATGGGCCCCCAGCACCCGTCCACGCACGGCGTGCTGCGGCTGATCCTGGAGATCGACGGCGAGACCGTCACCGAGGCCCGCTGCGGCATCGGCTACCTCCACACCGGCATCGAGAAGAACCTCGAATTCCGTAACTGGACCCAGGGCACCACGTTCGTCACGCGCATGGATTACCTGACGCCGTTCTTCAACGAGACGGCGTACTGCCTGGGCGTCGAGAAGCTCCTCGGCATCGAGGACCAGATCCCCGACCGGGCGAGCGTCCTGCGCGTCCTGCTGATGGAGCTCAACCGGATCTCCTCGCACCTGGTGTGCATCGCCACCGGCGGCATGGAGCTCGGCGCCACCACGATCATGATCTACGGGTTCCGCGATCGTGAACTGGTTCTCGATCTCTTCGAGCTGATCACCGGGCTCCGGATGAACCACGCGTTCGTCCGGCCCGGCGGACTCGCCCAGGACCTGCCCCCGGGCGCGGTCGACCAGCTGCGCGAGTTCGTGAAGACCATGAAGAAGAACCTGCCGGAGTACGACAAGCTCGCCACCGGCAACCCCATCTTCAAGGCCCGCATGCAGGACGTCGGCTATCTCGACCTGACCGGCTGCATGGCGCTGGGCGCCACCGGCCCGATCCTGCGCTCCGCCGGACTCCCGCACGACCTGCGCAGGACGGACCCCTACTGCGGGTACGAGAACTACGAGTTCGACGTCCCCACCGCCGACAGCTGCGACGCCTACGGCCGCTTCCTCGTCCGTCTGGAGGAGATGCGCCAGTCGCTGCGGATCATCGAGCAGTGCATCGACCGGCTCGCCCCGGGACCGGTGATGGTCGCCGACAAGAAGATCGCCTGGCCCGCGCAGCTCGCGCTCGGACCGGACGGACTCGGCAACTCGCTCGACCACATCAAGAAGATCATGGGCACCTCCATGGAGGCCCTGATCCACCACTTCAAGCTGGTGACCGAGGGCTTCCGGGTCCCGGCCGGCCAGGCGTACACCGCCGTCGAGTCGCCCAAGGGCGAGCTCGGCGTGCATGTCGTCTCGGACGGCGGAACCCGTCCCTACCGGGTCCACTTCCGTGACCCGTCCTTCACCAATCTGCAGGCCATGGCGGCGATGTGCGAGGGCGGCCAGGTCGCCGACGTCATCGTCGCCGTCGCGTCCATCGACCCCGTGATGGGAGGCGTCGACCGGTGACCGAAACACGTCAGGAAGTCAGTCTGGGGATGCCGCAGCTCCCCGCCCCCGCCTACCCGGCCGAGGTGCGCGCCAGGCTCGAAGCGGATGCGAAGGAGGTGATCGCCCGCTACCCCGGCAGCCGCTCCGCGCTGCTGCCGCTGCTGCACCTGGTGCAGTCGGAGGAGGGGTACGTCTCGCGCACGGGCATGGCGTTCTGCGCCGAACTGCTCGGCCTCACCACCGCCGAGGTCACCGCGGTCGCCACCTTCTACTCGATGTACCGGCGCAGGCCGAGCGGCGACTACCAGGTCGGCGTCTGCACCAACACGCTCTGCGCGGTGATGGGCGGCGACGCCATCTTCGACCGGCTGAAGCAGCACCTCGGCGTCGGCAACAACGAGACGACCGAGGACGGCAAGGTCACCCTCGAACACATCGAGTGCAACGCGGCCTGCGACTTCGCCCCCGTCGTGATGATCAACTGGGAGTTCTTCGACAACCAGACGCCCGAGAGCGCGACACAGCTCGTCGACGACCTGATCGCCGGGCGCACCGTCGAACCCACCCGCGGTGCTCCGCTCTGTTCGTACAAGGAGACCGCCCGGATCCTGGCCGGCTTCCCCGACCAGCGCCCCGGCGCCGTCGAGGCCACCGGTGGCGCCGGCCCCGCCTCGCTCGTCGGCCTCCGGTTGGCGAAGGGCGAGGAGCTGCACCCGAAGGTCGTCGCTCCCCGAGGCGAGGCAGCCCGCGCGGAAGCTCCGCAGGACCGTCCGCAGCCGGGTGCCGAGCACCTCAGCTCCCATGACGCACCGCAGCAGACCTCTGCATCCGACCCGGACCACCCGGCCGGTCCCGCAGCTGAGGAGGGGGAGTGATGACGTTGGCAGCCGAAATCAACGACGGGGGCGGCAACGGCGGCGGGGACAGCCCCGAGAAGCTGCTCTCGCCCGTGCTCTCCGCCTTCTGGGACGAGCCCGAGTCCTGGACCCTGGACACCTACAAGAGGCACGGCGGTTACGAGGGCCTGCGCAAGGCCCTCGCGATGTCGCCGGACGACCTCATCGCGTACGTCAAGGACTCCGGACTGCGCGGCCGCGGCGGCGCCGGCTTCCCCACCGGCATGAAGTGGCAGTTCATCCCGCAGGGCGACGGCAAGCCGCACTACCTGGTGGTCAACGCCGACGAGTCGGAGCCCGGCACCTGCAAGGACATCCCGCTCCTCTTCGCCAACCCGCACAGCCTGATCGAAGGCATCGTGATCGCCTGCTACGCGATCCGCTCCTCGCACGCCTTCATCTACCTGCGCGGCGAAGTCGTGCCCGTACTGCGACGTCTGCACGAGGCCGTGCGCGAGGCGTACGAGGCGGGCTACCTCGGGACGAGCGTCCTGGGCTCGGGGCTCGACCTGGAGCTCACCGTGCACGCGGGCGCGGGCGCGTACATCTGCGGTGAGGAGACCGCACTGCTCGACTCGCTCGAAGGACGACGCGGCCAGCCACGGCTGCGGCCGCCCTTCCCCGCGGTCGCCGGTCTGTACGCCTGCCCCACGGTGGTGAACAACGTCGAGTCCATCGCGTCGGTTCCCGCGATCCTCAACAAGGGCAAGGACTGGTTCAAGTCGATGGGCAGCGAGAAGTCCCCGGGCTTCACGCTCTACTCGCTCAGCGGACATGTCGCCAGTCCCGGCCAGTACGAGGCGCCGCTCGGCATCACGCTCCGCCAGCTGCTCGGCATGAGCGGCGGCATGCGCCCCGGCCACCGGCTGAAGTTCTGGACCCCGGGTGGCTCCTCCACCCCGATGTTCACCGACGAGCACCTCGACGTGCCGCTCGACTACGAGGGCGTCGGCGCCGCCGGTTCCATGCTCGGCACCAAGGCGCTCCAGTGCTTCGACGAGACGACCTGCGTGGTGCGGGCCGTCACCCGCTGGACCGAGTTCTACGCCCATGAGTCCTGCGGCAAGTGCACGCCATGCCGTGAGGGCACCTACTGGCTCGTCCAGCTGCTCCGCGACATCGAGGCCGGCAAGGGACAGATGGCCGACCTCGACAAGCTGAACGACATCGCCGACAACATCAACGGCAAGTCCTTCTGCGCCCTCGGCGACGGCGCCGCCTCGCCGATCTTCTCCTCACTGAAGTACTTCCGCGAGGAGTACGAGCGGCACATCACCGGCAAGGGCTGCCCCTTCGATCCCGCCAAGTCGACCGCCTGGGCCGACGACAAGAACGCTCACCAGGAGGTGAACGCATGACAGTCACCACAAGTGCGCCCTCCGGGGGCGGCGAGGCCGCCGTTCCGCCCGAGGACCTCGTCACGCTGACGATCGACGGCATCGAGATCAGCGTCCCCAAGGGGACCCTGGTCATCCGCGCCGCCGAACTCCTCGGGATCGAGATCCCGCGCTTCTGCGACCACCCGCTCCTCGATCCGGCAGGCGCCTGCCGCCAGTGCATCGTCGAGGTCGAGGGCCAGCGCAAGCCGATGGCGTCCTGCACCATCACCTGCACCGACGGCATGGTCGTCAAGTCGCAGCTCACCTCGCCGGTCGCCGACAAGGCGCAGCGCGGGGTGATGGAGCTGCTGCTCATCAACCACCCGCTGGACTGCCCGGTCTGCGACAAGGGCGGCGAGTGCCCGCTGCAGAACCAGGCGATGTCGCACGGCGACCCGGATTCCCGGTTCGACGGCAGGAAGCGGACGTACGAGAAGCCCGTCCCGATCTCCACCCAGGTGCTGCTGGACCGGGAGCGATGCGTGCTCTGCGCGCGCTGCACCCGGTTCTCCAACCAGGTGGCCGGTGACCCGATGATCGAGCTGATCGAGCGCGGCGCGCTCCAGCAGGTCGGCACGGGTGAGGGCGACCCGTTCCAGTCGTACTTCTCCGGGAACACCATCCAGATCTGCCCGGTCGGCGCGCTGACCTCGGCGGCGTACCGGTTCCGCTCCCGCCCCTTCGACCTGGTGTCGTCGCCCTCGGTGTGCGAGCACTGCGCGGGCGGCTGCGCCACCCGTACCGACCACCGGCGCGGCAAGGTCATGCGGCGCCTGGCCGCCGACGACCCCGAGGTCAACGAGGAGTGGGTCTGCGACAAGGGCCGATTCGGCTTCCGTTACGCGCAGCAGCGGGACCGGCTCACCACCCCGCTGGTGCGGAACGCGGACGGGGTCCTCGAAGCGGCGAGCTGGCCCGAGGCGCTGGAGGCGGCGGCCGCAGGGCTCGCCGCCGCACGCGGCCGGACCGGTGTCCTCACCGGCGGCCGGCTGACCGTCGAGGACGCGTACGCGTACAGCAAGTTCGCCCGGGTCGCCCTCGACACGAACGACATCGACTTCCGGGCCCGGGTGCACAGCGGCGAGGAGGCCGACTTCCTGGCCGCCCGCGTCGCCGGTCGCGGACGCGACCTGGACGGCAGCGGGGTCACCTACACCTCGCTGGAGAAGGCCGCGACCGTGCTGCTGGTCGGCTTCGAGTCCGAGGAGGAGGCGCCCGGCGTCTTCCTGCGGCTGCGCAAGGCCAACCGCAGGCACGGCCAGCGCACCTTCGCCGTCGCCTCGCACGCCACCCGCGGCCTCACGAAGGCGGGCGGCACGCTGCTGCCCGCCGCGCCCGGCACCGAGACCGAGTGGCTCGACGCCATCGCGGGCGGGGTCGGACTCGACGGCGACGGAGCCGCGGCGGCCGAGGCGCTGCGCGGCGAGGGCGCCGTGATCGTGGTGGGTGAACGGCTGGCCGGAGTGCCTGGCGGACTGACCGCCGCGGTGCGCGCGGCGACCGCGACCGGCTCCCGGCTGGTGTGGATCCCGCGCCGGGCCGGCGAGCGCGGCGCGGTGGAGGCGGGCGCGCTCCCGTCGCTGCTGCCGGGCGGCCGCCCGGCCACCGACCCGCGGGCCAGGGACGAGGTGGCGGCGGTATGGGGCGTCGGTGAACTCCCCGCCCGGTTCGGCCGCGACACCGGCCAGATCATCGAGGGCGCGGCCACCGGTGAACTGGGCGCGCTGCTCGTCGCCGGCGTGGAGACCGCCGACCTGCCGGACCCGGCCCGCGCCCTGGAGGCGCTGGACCGGGTCGGTTTCCTGGTCTCGTTGGAGCTGCGGCCCAGCGAGGTCACCGAGCGGGCCGACGTGGTCTTCCCGGTCGCCGCGGTGGCCGAGAAGCCCGGCACCTTCCTCAACTGGGAGGGCAGGGCCCGGATGTTCGAGGCGGCGCTGAAGCCCGAGCAGATGACCCGGACGCTCGCCCCGGCCGACGCCCGGGTGCTGCACATGCTGGCCGACGCGCTGGCCTCCACCGGCGGCGCCGACGGCCCCGGTCGCATCGCGCTGCCGGACCTGAAGTCCGTACGCCGTGAGCTGGACCGGCTCGGCGGCTGGACCGGCACCCACGCCACCGACCCGCACGAATCGGCGCAGCCGCTGCCCAGGCCCGGCGACGGCGAGGCGGTCCTCGCGGGCCACCGGATGCTGCTCGACCGGGGACGGCTCCAGGAGGGCGACGAGGCGCTGGCCGGCACCCGGCACGCCGCGGTCGCCCGGCTCTCCGCCGTCACCGCCGCCGAGACGGGGGTGAAGGACGGCGACCTGCTTGCCGTCACCGGACCGTCCGGCAGCGTCGAACTCCCGCTGCAGGTGACGGACATGCCTGACCGGGTGGTCTGGGTGCCGCTGAACTCCGTCGGGCGGGGCGTACCGGCCGACACCGGCGCCCACCCCGGCGGTCTGGTCCGGATCGGCCCCGCCGCACCGGGTACTCCCGACGTCACACCGGAGGTGCGAGCGTGACTGCCCTCGTTCAACTGGCCGCGGCACCCGACCGTGCCGTACTCGCCGCCGAGGATCTGTCGATGTTCGGCACCGACCCCTGGTGGCTCGTCGTCGTCAAGGCGGTGTTCTGCTTCGCGTTCCTGATGGTGACCGTGCTCTTCTCCATCGTGTGGGAGCGCAAGGTCGTCGCCTGGATGCAGCTGCGGATCGGCCCCAACCGGCACGGCCCCTGGGGCATGCTCCAGTCGCTCGCCGACGGCATCAAGCTGATGCTGAAGGAAGACCTCGTCGTCAAGCGGGCGGACAAGGTCGTCTACATCCTCGCCCCGATCGTCGCCGCGGTACCGGCGTTCATGGCGATCGCCGTGATCCCGTTCGGGCCGTCCGGCAACGAGGTCTCGATCTTCGGCCACCGCACGGCGATGCAGCTCACCGACCTGCCGATCGCGATGCTCTACATCCTCGCGGTCGCCTCGGTCGGGATCTACGGCATCGTGCTGGCGGGCTGGTCCTCCGGGTCGACGTACCCGCTCCTGGGCGGACTGCGCTCCTGCGCCCAGATGATCTCGTACGAGATCGCGATGGGCGCCGCGTTCGCCTCCGTCTTCCTCTACTCCGGGTCGATGTCGACCTCGAAGATCGTGGAAGCCCAGCACGACCGCTGGTTCATCCTGCTGCTGCCGGTCTCGTTCATCATCTACATCATCACGATGGTCGGCGAGACCAACCGCGCGCCGTTCGACATGCCGGAGTCCGAGGGCGACCTGGTCGGCGGCTTCAACACCGAGTACTCGTCGATCAAGTTCGCGATGTTCATGCTCGCCGAGTACGTCAACATGGTCACCGTCTCCGCCGTCTCCACGACGCTGTTCCTGGGCGGCTGGCGCGCACCCTGGCCGATCAGCACCTTCTGGGAGGGCGCGAACCACGGCTGGTGGCCGATGCTCTGGTTCGTCGTCAAGGTCCAGCTGCTGCTGTTCTTCTTCATCTGGCTGCGCGGCACGCTGCCCCGCGTCCGCTACGACCAGCTGATGAAGCTCGGCTGGAAGGTCCTGATCCCGGTCTCCGTGCTCTGGCTGATGCTCGTCGCGACCGTGCGGGCACTGCGCAACGAGGGTTACGACTTCTCGAAGATCGTGCTGTACGTGGCGGGGGCCGTGGTCGCCGTCCTGCTGATCTCCTTCGTCGCCGACCTCTTCCGGGACCGCTCGGCCAAGGCGGCCGAGGAGGACGCCGGACCCGGTCCGGAGTTCGACCCGATGGCGGGCGGATTCCCGGTGCCGCCGCTGCCCGGACAGACCCTGCCACCGGTACCGCGACGCAGGCCGCGGCACGACCGGGAGCTCGTTGTCAGTGGCGGGCCGGATACTCAGAGTGACGGAAATGCGAGTGACGGAAAGGAGGCTGACAGTGTCTGAGCCATCGGAGTCCACCGGGGACAAGTTCCAGAATCCTGTGGCCGGCTTCGGCGTGACCTTCAAGGCCATGTTCCGGAAGCGGCTGACCGAGCAGTACCCGGAACAGCAGAAGGTGACGGCGCCGCGCTTCCACGGCAGGCACCAGCTCAACCGTCACCCCGACGGCCTGGAGAAGTGCGTCGGCTGCGAGCTGTGCGCCTGGGCCTGTCCCGCCGACGCCATCTATGTGGAGGGCGCGGACAACACCGACGAGGAACGTTACTCCCCGGGCGAGCGGTACGGCCGCGTCTACCAGATCAACTACGCGCGCTGCATTCTCTGCGGACTGTGCATCGAGGCCTGCCCGACCCGGGCGCTGACGATGACCAATGAGTTCGAGCTCGCCAACACCACCCGCGAGAGCCTCATCTACACCAAGGACGAGCTGCTCGCGGGTCTGGACGAGGGCATGGTCGACACCCCGCACGCGATCTTCCCGGGCATGGACGAACAGGACTACTACCGGGGGCTGGTGACCGAGGTGGCGCCCGGAACGCAGCGTCAGGTCGCGACCTCCAAGGGCGAGTCCAAGGAGCAGGCGGCCAAGGACGAGGAGGTGGACGCATGACCGGCCTGGCCGCAGCGGCCTCCACCACGTCGACCGGCGAGGCCGTCCAGTTCTGGGTGCTCGGCACGGTCGCCGTGATCGGCGCGCTCTCCACCGTACTGATGAAGAAGGCCGTGCACAGCGCGCTCAGCCTCGCCGGGACGATGATCATCCTGGCGGTCTTCTACCTGGCCAACGGCGCCTACTTCCTCGGCGTCGTCCAGATCGTCGTCTACACCGGCGCGATCATGATGCTGTTCCTCTTCGTGGTCATGCTCGTCGGTGTCACGGCGGCGGACTCGCTGACGGAGACCATCAAGGGCCAGCGCTGGCTGGCCGCGGGATGTGGACTCGGCTTCGGTGTCCTGCTGATCGCGGGCATCGGCAACGCGTCGCTGAACAGTTTCAACGGACTCGGCAACGCCAACGCCGCGCACGGCGGAAACGTCGAGGGGCTCGCCAGCCTCATCTTCACGAAGTACGTCTTCGCCTTCGAGATCACCGGCGCCCTGCTGATCACGGCGACGGTCGGCGCGATGGTGCTCACCCACCGGGAGCGCACCGAGCGCGCCAAGACCCAGCGGGAGATGTCCGAGGAGCGCGTACGCGGAAAGCACCTGCCGCCGCTGCCCGCACCCGGTGTCTACGCCCGGCACAACGCCGTGGACATCGCCGGTCTGCTCCCGGACGGCACCCCGTCCGAGCTCACCGTCATGCAGACGCTGCGGCAACGCGGCCAGATCCGCGACGTGTCGAACGAGTCGCTGGACGCCCTCAAGGCGCTGGAGCAGCGCTCCGAGGAACGGCTCGGCCGTGACCAGGACGAAGAGGAGGTCGCCAAGTGAATCCGGTCAACTACCTCTATCTCGCCGCCCTGTTGTTCACCATCGGCGCGTCCGGGGTGCTGATCAGGCGAAACGCGATCGTGGTGTTCATGTGCGTGGAGCTGATGCTCAACGCCTGCAACCTCGCGTTCGTCACCTTCTCCCGGATGCACGGCAACCTCGACGGCCAGATCATCGCCTTCTTCACGATGGTCGTCGCAGCCGCCGAGGTCGTGGTCGGGCTCGCGATCATCGTGTCGCTGTTCCGTTCCCGCCACTCGGCCTCGGTCGACGACGCCAGCCTGATGAAGCTGTAAGGGGACGCTGAATCGTGGACAACCTCATTGCGCTGCTCGTCGCGGCGCCCCTGCTCGGAGCGGCCGTCCTGCTCTGCGGCGGCCGGCGGCTCGACCGCGCCGGCCACTGGCTCGGCACGCTGCTCGCCGCCGCCTCGTTCGTCATCGGCGTGGTGCTCTTCCTCGACATGCTCGGCAAGGGCGCCGAGGACCGGGCGATGCACCAGAAGCTGTTCAGCTGGATCCCGGTCGAGGGCTTCCAGGCCGACGTGGCCTTCCAGCTCGACCAGCTCTCGATGACGTTCGTGCTGCTGATCACCGGTGTGGGCACCCTGATCCACATCTACTCGATCGGCTACATGGAGCACGACGAGCGCAGGCGCCGCTTCTTCGGCTATCTCAACCTGTTCCTCGCGGCGATGATCCTGCTGGTCATCGCCGACAACTACCTGCTGCTGTACGTCGGGTGGGAGGGCGTCGGTCTGGCGTCGTACCTGCTGATCGGCTTCTGGCAGCACAAGCCCAGTGCGGCCACCGCCGCCAAGAAGGCCTTCCTGGTCAACCGGGTCGGCGACATGGGCCTGTCGATCGCGATCATGCTGATGTTCACCACCTTCGGGACGTTCGCCTTCGGTCCCGTCCTGGCGGCGACCGGGGAGACCGGCGAGGGCAAGCTGACGGCGATCGGCCTGATGCTGCTGCTCGCCGCCTGCGGCAAGTCGGCGCAGGTGCCGCTGCAGTCCTGGCTCGGTGACGCGATGGAGGGCCCGACCCCGGTCTCGGCCCTCATCCACGCCGCCACCATGGTGACCGCGGGCGTCTACCTGATCGTCCGCTCCGGCGCCGTCTTCAACGCCGCCCCCGACGCCCAGACGGTCGTCGTGGTCGTCGGCGGGGTCACGCTCCTCTTCGGTGCGATCGTCGGTTGCGCGAAGGACGACATCAAGAAGGCCCTCGCCGGGTCGACGATGTCGCAGATCGGCTACATGATCCTGGCCGCCGGGCTCGGCCCGATCGGCTACGTCTTCGCGATCATGCACCTGGTGACGCACGGCTTCTTCAAGGCCGGGCTCTTCCTCGGTGCCGGTTCGGTCATGCACGGCATGAACGACGAGGTCGACATGCGGAAGTTCGGCGGCCTGCGGTCGTACATGCCGGTCACCTTCGTCACCTTCGGCCTCGGCTATCTGGCGATCATCGGCTTCCCCGGCCTCTCCGGCTTCTTCTCCAAGGACAAGATCATCGAGGCGGCGTTCGCCAAGGGCGGCACCGAGGGCTGGATCCTCGGAGCCGTCACGCTGCTGGGCGCCGCGATCACCGCGTTCTACATGACGCGCGTGATGCTGCTGACGTTCTTCGGCGAGAAGCGCTGGCAGCCGGACGCGGAGGGCCATCGGCCGCATCCGCACGAGTCCCCGAAGTCGATGACCATCCCCATGATCATCCTGGCGTTCGGTTCGGTCTTCGCCGGAGGCTTCTTCTCCATCGGCGACCGTTTCCTGAACTGGCTGGAACCCGTCACCGGTCACAGCCACGGGGACTCGCCCGTCAGCGCCATGACGGTCACCGCCGCCACCATGGTGGTGCTCGTCATCGGCGTCGCCATCGCCTGGGCGATGTACGGGCGCGGACCGGTGCCGGTCGTCGCGCCGCGCGGTTCGCTGCTCACCCGGGCCGCGCGCCGCGATCTCCTCCAGGACGACTTCAACCACGTGGTCCTGGTCCGCGGCGGCGAGCACCTCACCCGCTCCCTGGTGTACGTCGACCACACCCTGGTCGACGGCGTCGTCAACGGTACGGCCGCGTCGATGGGCGGGCTCTCCGGCCGGCTGCGCAAGCTGCAGAACGGCTACGCCCGCTCCTACGCGGTCTCGATGTTCGGCGGTACGGCGGTTCTCATCGCCGCGACCCTGCTGATGAGGGCGGTCTGATCACCATGTCCTTTCCCCTCCTGACAGCGACGGCGGCGCTCCCGGCGATCGGTGCGGTCGCCACCGCCGCCGTCCCGGCCGCCCGGCGCACCGCCGCCAAGTGGCTGGCGCTGCTCTTCTCGCTGGCCACTCTCGTGCTGGCGGGCATCGCGCTCGCCCGCTTCGAGCCCGGCGGCGCCCGCTACCAGCTCACCGAATCGCACGCCTGGATCAAGGACTTCGGCGTCCGGTACGAACTGGGCGTGGACGGCATCGGGCTGGCGCTCATGGCGCTCACCGCCCTGCTCATCCCGTTCGTCATCCTGGCCGGCTGGCACGACGCCGACCCGCTGGAGACGAAGTCCTCGCGCTGGCGCCCCACCCAGGGGTTCTTCGCCCTGATCCTGATGGTCGAAGCGATGGTGATCCTCTCCTTCGAGGCCACCGACGTCTTCCTCTTCTACATCCTCTTCGAAGCCATGCTCATCCCGATGTACTTCCTCATCGGCGGCTTCGGGGACCGGGCGCACTCCGGCAGCGACGAGAACGCGGCGGCGCAACGCTCGTACGCCGCCGTCAAGTTCCTGCTCTACAACCTGGTCGGCGGCCTGATCATGCTGGCCGCCGTCATCGGTCTGTACGTCGTCGCGGGAACGTTCTCGCTCTCGGAGATCGCCGAGGCCCGGGCGTCCGGCTCGCTCTCCATGGCGACCGGCACCGAACGCTGGCTGTTCCTCGGGTTCTTCTTCGCCTTCGCGGTGAAGGCCCCGCTCTGGCCGCTGCACACCTGGCTGCCCAACGCCATGGGCGAGGCGACCTCCCCGGTCGCCGTCCTGATCACCGCGGTCGTCGACAAGGTCGGCACGTTCGCGATGCTCCGCTTCTGCCTCCAGCTGTTCCCGGAGGCCAGCAAGTGGGCGACGCCGGTGATCCTGGTCCTGGCGCTGATCAGCATCGTGTACGGGGCGCTGCTCGCCGTCGGCCAGCGAGACATCAAGCGCCTGATCGCCTACGCGTCGATCTCGCACTTCGGCTTCATCATCCTGGGCATCTTCGCGATGACCAGCCAGGGCCAGTCGGGCGCCACGCTCTACATGGTCAACCACGGCATCTCGACGGCCGCGCTGATGCTGGTGGCGGGCTTCCTCATCACCCGGCGCGGCTCGCGGCTCATCGCCGACTACGGCGGGGTGCAGAAGGTGGCGCCGGTCCTGGCCGGGACGTTCCTGATCGGCGGACTGGCGACCCTCTCGCTGCCGGGGCTCTCCCCGTTCGTCAGTGAATTCCTGGTCCTGGTCGGCACGTTCAGCGCGTACCCGGTGGCCGGCATCGTCGCCACCTCCGGCATCGTGCTCGCCGCGCTCTACGTCCTGGTCCTCTATCAGCGGACGATGACGGGCCCGGTGAAGGCCGCGGTCGGCGGGATGGCCGACCTCAAGGCCCGGGAGCTGGTGGTGGTCCTCCCGCTGATCGCGCTGCTGATCTTCCTGGGTGTCTATCCGAAACCGCTGACGGAGATCGTCAACCCGGCGGTGCAGCACACCATGTCGGACGTCCAGAAGAAGGACCCCCAGCCTGAGGTGGAGGCCGCCAAGTGAGCGCAACAGCTGTCCACAGCCTGTGGACAATGGCGGGCGGGGTGACATCGGCCGCCCCGGAGGAGAAGTTCAAGGCACCGGTCATCGAATACGCCCAGCTGACCCCGGTTCTCATTGTGATCGGTGTCGCCGTGGTGGGCGTACTCGTCGAGGCCTTCGTGCCGCGCCGGGCCCGCTACTACACGCAGGTGTTCCTGACCGTCGTCGCTCTCGCCGCGGCATTCGCAGCGGTCATCGGCCTCGCGGCCGGTGGGTACGGCACGACGAAGGCGCACATCGCCGCGATGGGCGCCGTCGCCGTCGACGGACCCGCCCTCTTCCTGCAGGGCATCATCCTGCTGACGTCGCTGGTCGCCGTATTCACCTTCGCCGAGCGGCGGCTCGACCCCACGTCGCACGGCAACCGCGTCGACTCGTTCGCCGCGCAGGCCGCCTCGGTCCCCGGCAGCGAGAGCGAGCAGGCCGCGGTCAAAGCGGGCTTCACCACCACCGAGGTCTTCCCGCTGGTCCTCTTCTCGGTGGCGGGAATGCTCGTCTTCCCCGCGGCCAACGACCTGCTGACGCTCTTCGTGGCCCTGGAGGTCTTCTCCCTCCCGCTCTACCTGCTCTGTGCGGTCGCCCGCCGCAAGCGGCTGATGTCGCAGGAGTCGGCGGTGAAGTACTTCCTGCTCGGCGCCTTCTCGTCGGCGATCCTGCTCTTCGGGATCGCCCTGCTGTACGGGTACGCGGGCTCCGTCTCGTACGGGAGCATCGCCGACGTGGTCGACGGCTCCGTCACCCAGATCGACCCGGCGCTCGCCGACACCATGGGCAACGACGCGCTGCTGCTGATCGGCGGCGCGATGATCCTGACCGGTCTGCTCTTCAAGGTCGGCGCCGTCCCGTTCCACATGTGGACCCCGGACGTCTACCAGGGCGCCCCGACCCCGGTCACCGGCTTCATGGCCGCGGCCACCAAGGTCGCCGCGTTCGGTGCGCTGCTGCGCCTGCTCTACGTGGTGCTGCCGGGGCTCAGCTGGGACTGGCGCCCGGTCATGTGGGCTGTCGCGATCGTCACGATGCTGGGCGGCGCGATCGTCGCGATCACCCAGACCGACATCAAGCGGCTGCTGGCGTACTCGTCCATCGCCCACGCCGGGTTCATCCTCGCCGGTGTCATCGCGACCACCCCGAGCGGTATCTCGTCGGTGCTCTTCTACCTGGGTGCGTACTCCTTCGTGACGGTCGGCGCGTTCGCCGTCGTCACACTGGTGCGCGACGCGGGCGGCGAGGCGACGCACCTGTCGAAGTGGGCGGGGCTCGGCCGGCGCTCGCCGCTGGTCGCCGCGGTCTTCGCGGTGTACCTGCTGGCCTTCGCCGGTATCCCGCTGACCTCCGGCTTCGCCGGAAAGTTCGCCGTCTTCAAGGCGGCGGCCGAGGGCGGCGCGGGCGGTCTGGTCGTGGTCGGTGTGATCTCGTCCGCGATCGCCGCGTTCTTCTACATCCGGGTCATCGTGCTGATGTTCTTCAGCGAGCCGAAGGCGGACGGCCCGACAGTCGCCGTCCCGTCCCCGCTGACGATGACCACGATCGCGGTCGGTGTCGCTGTCACGCTGGTGCTGGGCCTGGCCCCGCAGTACTTCCTGGACCTGGCGAGCCAGGCGGGAGTGTTCGTGCGCTGACCCGCAACGGCCACCGGGCTCCGGTGGCCGTTGCGCCCCCGATCGCCGGGCGGGCCCGATTCCGGGTCCGCCCGGCGATCGGCGTTTCCGGCGCCGGCGGCGACGCGGGCCGGGGCGCGGGCTGCTCCGGAGCGGCGGGCACCGCGTATGTCAAGCGTGGCGGGGGTTGTCACCGGCGGCGCTTATCGTGGCAGGGGACGGCGCAGGACAGAACGGGACGGACCCCGGGGGACAGAGCGATGAGCGGGACAGGCGGGACCATGGTGACCGAGAGCACCGAGAGCGAGGCGCGGCAGACGCTGCGCCGCGTCTTCGGGTACGAGACGTTCCGCGGCGAGCAGGAAGCGGTCGTCGACCATGTGGTGGCGGGTGGCGACGCCGTCGTCCTGATGCCGACCGGAGGCGGGAAGTCCCTCTGCTACCAGCTCCCGGCCCTGGTCAGACCCGGTACGGGCATTGTCGTCTCCCCGCTGATCGCGCTCATGCAGGACCAGGTCGACGCGTTGCGGGCGCTCGGTGTGCGCGCCGGGTTCATCAACTCCACGCAGGACTTCGACGAGCGCCGGGTGATGGAGGCCGCGTTCCTCGCCGGCGAGCTCGACCTGCTGTACCTGGCGCCGGAACGGCTCCGCCTGGACTCCACCCTCAGCCTGCTCGCCCGCGGCACGATCTCCGTCTTCGCCATCGACGAGGCGCACTGCGTCGCCCAGTGGGGCCACGACTTCCGGCCGGACTACCTGGCCCTCTCCGTGCTGGGCGAGCGCTGGCCCGACGTGCCGCGGATCGCCCTTACGGCCACGGCGACCAACGCGACGCACCAGGAGATCACCCAGCGCCTCGGCATGCCCGACGCGAAGCACTTCGTCGCCAGCTTCGACCGCCCCAACATCCAGTACCGGATCGTGGCGAAGTCCGACCCGAAGAAGCAGCTCCTCTCCTTCCTGAAGGAGGAGCACGCCGGGGACGTCGGCATCGTCTACTGCCTGTCGCGGAACTCGACGGAGAAGACCGCCGAGTACCTCTGCCGCAACGGCATCGAGGCCGTCCCGTACCACGCCGGTCTGGACGCCGCGACGCGTGCGCGTCACCAGGCGAGGTTCCTGCGCGAGGACGGCCTGATCGTCGTCGCGACGATCGCGTTCGGCATGGGCATCGACAAGCCGGACGTCCGGTTCGTCGCCCACCTCGACCTGCCGAAGTCGGTCGAGGGCTACTACCAGGAGACCGGCCGCGCGGGCCGCGACGGGCTGCCGTCCACGGCCTGGATGGCGTACGGGCTCCAGGACGTCGTGCAGCAGCGGAAGCTGATCCAGGGCGGCGAGGGCGACGAGGCGTTCCGCCGCCGCGCGGCCGCCCATCTCGACGCCATGCTCGCCCTGTGCGAGACCGCCGACTGCCGCCGGGCCCGGCTGCTCACCTACTTCGGCCAGGAGCCGCAGGCGGCGTCCTGCGGCAACTGCGACACCTGCCTCACCCCGGCCGAGACCTGGGACGGCACGGTGGCCGCGCAGAAGCTGCTGTCCACCGTGGTCCGGCTGAAGCGGGAACGCGGCCAGAAGTTCGGCGCGGGCCAGATCATCGACATCCTGCTGGGCCGCAAGACCGCGAAGGTCATCCAGTTCGACCACGACCAGTTGTCGGTCTTCGGCATCGGCGAGGAGCTGGCCGAGGCCGAATGGCGGGGCGTGGTGCGGCAGTTGCTGGCCCAGGGACTGCTGGGCGTCGAGGGCGAGTACGGCACGCTGGTGCTGACGGAGCTGAGCGGCTCGGTGCTCGGCCGTGAGCGCGAGGTGCGGCTGCGCAAGGAAGCCGCCAAGCCCGCGTCGCGGTCCTCGAAGGGGGAACGGAAGGCGAAGAGCTCGGCGGCCGTCGCCGAACTGGCCCCGGAGGCGGTGCCCGTCTTCGAGGCGCTGCGGGCCTGGCGCGGCGCCCAGGCGAAGGAGCAGGGCGTCCCGGCGTACGTCATCTTCCACGACGCGACCCTGCGCGAGATCGCCACGCTGCGCCCGTCCACCCTGGGCGAGCTCGGCTCCGTCGGCGGACTGGGCGAGAAGAAGCTGGTCACGTACGGGGAGGGGGTGCTGGAGGTGCTCGCCGCACTGGACGGTACGGGCGCCGAGGGCGCCGAAGTGCCGAACGCGCGCCCCGCACCCGCACCCGCGTCTCCGGCGGCTCCTGTGGTCCCCGACGCCGACCCGGAGTTCGGCTGGGACGAGGAACCGCCCGAGTACGAGTGAGCGCCGGGCCGGAGGCGGGCGACCGTCCTCGTGCCGCCCCGCCCGGCCCGGCCCCGCGTCAGTCGCTGCCGCCGCCGCTGCTGCTCGCACCGCTCCGGCCGCCGAGCATGCCGCCGCTCCGGTTGGCCTTGTCCTGGCGGACGTTCTGGCGCACCGCGTAGGCGGTCCACTCCTCGCGGACCAGCTCACGCAGGGCCGCGCGTGCCCTCCAACCGCCCTGCACCACCGCGTTCGACAGGTCGACCGCCGAGACCAGCGCGCCCAGCGTGCGGCTGCGCGGATCGGGGAAGCCGGCCGCCGCGGCGGCCGCGAAGCGTTCCCGGACCGCCACCGGCAGCTCAGGCGCCGCGGCCGGGTGACGGTGGTACGGCAGCAGGCCCAGGAATCGGTGGGTCTCGCGGCGCAGCACCGCGCGCCCCACCAGTTGCTCCAGGCACATGGGGCCGATCTGCCGGCCGGCGTGCCGGATCCACCCCTTCGTTCCGACGCCGCCCCGGCGCCCGCCCTTGTCGGGCGCGGGCAGGCTGTCCAGGACCGGCGCCAGCAGCGGATCAGGCACAGCCAGCGGGTCGATCACCCTGATCCGGCCGTACTCCTCGCAGACCCTGCCCAGGAGTTCGAGCTCCGCGAGCGCGGCGCCCGCCATGCCGTACTCCAGGAAGCGGCTCCTGCAGTAGGGCTTTCCACGCGGGTCCAGCGCGAGCAGCAGCAGTTCCTCGGGGAGGGTGAGCTCCGGCACCGTCATGGCGCGGGCACGATCCGTCCCGTCACCTCGCCGAGACCCACCCGGGTGCCGTCCGGGCCCGGCGCCCAGGCCGTCAGCGTCACCGTGTCGCCGTCCTCCAGGAACGTCCGCTTCCCGTCGGGGAGCTCCAGCGGCTCGCTGCCGTTCCAGGTGAGTTCGAGGAGCGAACCGCGCTGCCCGGGCTCGGCGCCGCTGACCGTGCCCGAGCCGTACAGGTCGCCGGTACGGAGCGACGCGCCGTTCACCGTCATGTGCGCCAGCATCTGGGCAGCCGTCCAGTACATGGAGGCGAACGGCGGCTCGGCGACCGGGTGTCCGTTGATCGCGACGGAGATCCGCAGATCGAAGCCGCCGGGCTGCTCCTCGTCCCTGTCCTCCAGGTACGGGAGGAGCGGGAAGTCGCGGGCGGGCGGGGCGACGCGGGCCGCGTCGAGGGCTTCGAGCGGTGTCACCCACGCCGACACGGACGTGGCGAAGGACTTGCCCAGGAACGGGCCCAGCGGGACGTACTCCCACGCCTGGATGTCCCGCGCCGACCAGTCGTTGAGCAGCGAGAGGCCGAAGACATGCTCGCGGAAGTCGCCGAGCGCGACCGGCCGGCCCTGTTCCGAGCCCACCCCCACCAGGAACCCGACCTCGGCCTCGATGTCCAGCTTGACCGAGGGCCCGAAGACCGGGGCCGCGTCGGACGGCGCCTTGCGCTGGCCCGAGGGGCGCACCACATCGGTGCCGGAGACGACGACGGTGCCGGACCGGCCGTGGTAGCCGATCGGGAGATGCTTCCAGTTGGGCGTCAGCGCCTCGCCGTCCGGACGGAAGATCCTGCCGACATTGGTGGCGTGGTTCTCGCTCGCGTAGAAGTCGACGTAGTCCGCGACCCGGTACGGCAGATGAAGGGTCACCGACTCGACGGGGTGCAGCAGCGGCTCGATGTCCGGGCGGTGTGCCGGGACCGTCACCCATGCGGTCAGCGCACGCCGGACGTCCCGCCAGGCGGTCCGGCCGGCCGACAGCAGCGCGGTCAGGTCGGGCCGGGCGAGGAGCTGCGCGTACGGCGAGCCGAGCGCGTGCGCCGCGGCTCCGGCGTCCAGCACGTGGTTGCCGATGCGGACGCCGATCCGTCGGTCCTCGGGGTGGCCGGGGGTGGAGAACACACCGTACGGAAGGTTGTGCGGGCCGAAGGGATCGCCCTCGGCCAGATCGAGCGGGCTGCTCTGCTCGGGCATCTGTTGCTGCCTCGCTTTCCAGGTCGCTTGGGGGACACGTTACGGGGGTGCCGCAACCCCTCGGCAGTGCCCCAACCAGGTGCTGCCCGGCCGGTCTTCACGGACCCGGGAGGGCCGGCACAGCGCGTCGCCGCGTCGCCGGAATCCTCCGCGCGCGTCCCGTACGAGGAAGATCGTCCGCCCTGCGGCGCACCGCACCGGACGCCGCGGGCCGGTCCGCGGAGCCCGGCCGGACAGTGGCCGCGTCCGGTGACCGGCACGTTCCTCCCCTCTCGTACGGCGGGAGCGAGGTGCTTCTCAGCCCGCCGTGCGCGGGATCCGCTTCTCCCAGGTCCGGTGGAAGACGATCTCGCTGCCGTCCTTGCACACCACCTCGTCGGAGGTGATGAAATCGGCCCCGTCGGTGCTCACCTCGGAGCGTGTCGCGATCCGCACGTCCCATGCCGTATCGGGCCGGTGCAGGCGGATCGTCCAGTCGGAGCGGGTGCGCGCCGACAGCGGGTCGTCCTCCTGGATCGTGTACGTCTCCACCGCGCCCTCGGTGTATTCGAGGCCGTCCGGGTGGACGTCGGTGCCTCCGTCGCGCGGGACGGTCTCCAGCCGCCATTCGCCCCTGGCGACATCGCGGACCACCAGACGTCCGGGGCGGGGTTCGTCGAGCGTCACCGGGTGGACGACGCCGAGCGGTTCCGACTGCTCCGCCTCCTCGAACCCGATCGGGGGACCGTCGGAGGGCCGGCGCACCGGCAGTTCGAGAAAACTGCCGTCCGCGTCCAGGGCGAAGCCCGCCGAACCGGGCTGCGGCCAGATCCACGGCCAGTACGAGGAGGAGACGGCCAGCCTGATCCGGTGGCCGGGCGGGAAGGCGTGCCCGATGCCGTTCAGCTCGAAGGCGACGTCCTCGGCCGCACCGGCCGGCCACCCGTCGCACCGGTCGCGGCCGTGCCGGGCCGACAGATTGAGGACGCCGCGGGTGACGAGGGTGGAGGCGCCGTCCGGGGCGACGTCGCAGAGCCGGGCGATCGCCTGGCCGCGCGGTACGTCCATCCGGATCCGGAGCCGCACCCGCGGGCGGCCCAGGATCTCGACCGGGGCCTCCTCGACCGGGAACTCGAACGAGACCGACTTGGCGTCCTCGTCGCGCTGGTCGGGCGGCAGATCGGCGTCGTCGCCCGAAGGTTGGAACCGACCGGCGTCCACTCCGGTCTGCTGCGGCGAGGCGACGGTCCGCACCCCGCCCCGCAGGGCGTACGTGACCGGCGTGACGTTCTCCGACGGCCGGCCGGCGTCACCGACCCACCGGCCGGGCAGCGTCTCGTACACCGTCGCGGGCCGGTGCGACGCGCTGATCCAGGACCGCAGCAGCGGCTCGGACATGACGCCGGTGTCCCTGTCCTTCAGATGCTGGTCCCACCAGCGCAGCGTCTCCTGGAGGAAGCCGATCGAGGGGCCGGGCGGCAGCCCGCGGTCCGGGTACTGGTGCGACCACGGGCCGATCAGCCCGCGTACCTTTGCCGGGTCGAGATGCTCGACCAGCCGCAGCACGGTGTCGCGGTACGGGTCGTGCCAGCCGCCGACCGCGAGTACGTGCGCGGTGATCGACGAGCAGTCCTCGCGGATGCTGCCGTGCTGCCAGTAGCCGTCGCGGGTCTGGTGCGCCAGCCAGGTGTGGACCGGCGGCTCGATCCCTTCGAGCCGCCGCAGCCACATGTCCCTCCAGCCGTCACCGACGTGGGCCGGGTCGGGCGGCCGGGAGGCGAAGGCCAGCATGGCGGCCGCCCGGGCGGGCAGGCCGGCGGCGACGACCGATCCGCCCATGTAGTGCGCGCCGTTGTCGTAGCGGTCGTCGGTCGAGCAGACGGTGACGACCGCCCTCAGCGGTTCGGGGGCGAGGGCGGCGATCCGGAGCGCTTCGGAGCCGCCCCAGGAGATGCCGAACATGCCGACCCGGCCGGAGCACCACTCCTGCCCGGCCAGCCAGTCGATCACGGCGACCCCGTCGGCGGGCCCGGCCGTGCCGCACTCGTCGCCCGGCACCCCCTCGCTGTTGCCGTGCCCGCGGACGTCGACGCGCACGGAGGCGTAACCGTGCCCCGCGTACCAGGGGTGGCGCTGGTGGTCGCGCGGCGCCGTCCGGTCGCTCAGCCGGTACGGCAGGTACTCCAGCAGCGCCGGGACGGGTCGGTCGGAGACCGGCCGCCAGACCCGCGCGTACAGCAGCGTGCCGTCCGGCATCGGGATGCGGACGTCCTCATGGGTGGTTCCGTACGGGAACTCGGTCCGGACATGCATGGCGTCACCCCTGTGGACGTGCCGCGCCGGGGCCGGTCCACGGCGGCCGGACGGCCCGGCGGGCGCCGGGAACCCGGTCCGTGGGCCCTCCTGGCGCCGTGACGAAGGCAGGCTCGTCGCCGGGCGGCGGGCGAGTCCCGTCGGTGACGGCAGCGCTGTGGGACATAAGGAGCCACTCCTGACCGTAAGAGCCGATCCTGAACATACCGGCGGTGGCGGGAAGGCGCCCACGGTGATCCAAACGGGACCGGATACGCTGAGTTGAGTGATGACAGCGACACATCGACATTCCGTGTGATCGTCAGCAGACAGGAGATCCCCTCGTGACCGTCGTCGGGCCGTTCGGACTGAGCGTGCGGGACCAGGCTCTTGAGGCCGATGTCCAGACCGGTTTGGCCGCTGTCGAGGCGGGGCTGCTCGAGGCCACCAAGAGCGACGTCCCGTTCATCACGGAGGCCGCGCAGCATCTCGTACGGGCCGGGGGGAAGCGTTTCCGGCCGCTGCTGGCGATGCTGGCGTCCCAGTTCGGTGATGCGGACGCGCCGGGTGTCGTGCCGTCCGCCGTGGTCGTGGAGCTGACGCATCTCGCGACGCTCTACCACGACGACGTGATGGACGAGGCGGACGTGCGCCGCGGGGTCGACAGCGCCAACACCCGCTGGGGCAACTCGGTGGCCGTGCTGACCGGCGACTTCCTCTTCGCGCGCGCCTCACACATCCTGGCCGACCTCGGCCCGGAGGCCGTACGCGTCCAGGCGGAGGCGTTCGAGCGCCTGGTCACCGGCCAGATCCTGGAGACCGCGGGCCCCCGCGACGGCCGCGACCCGGTCGAGCACTACCTCGACGTGATGCGCGGCAAGACCGGCTCGCTGATCGCCGTGGCCTGCCGGTTCGGCGCGATGATGGCCGGGGCCGACGAGTCGGCCGTCGACATCCTCACCCAGTACGGAGAGCGGCTCGGTGTCGCCTTCCAGCTCGCCGACGACGTCCTCGACATCGCCTCCGACACCCACGAGTCCGGCAAGACGCCGGGGACGGACCTGCGCGAAGGCATCCCGACCCTGCCCGTCCTGCACCTGCGGGCACAGGCGGCGGCCGACGGCAAGCCGGACGACCTGGAGCTCCTGGAGCTGCTGGACGGCGACCTCAGCGACGACGACCGCCTCTCCGAGGTGCTCTGCCGGCTGCGCGCCCACCCGGCCCTGGAGCAGGCCCGCCGCGACACCGTCCGGTACGCGCAGGACGCGCGGGCCGCGCTGAAGCCGCTGCCGGAGTGCTACGCGAAGGCCGCGCTGGAAGAGCTCTGCGACGCCGTGGTGCACCGCGCGGGCTGACACCTGCCCGTCGTTCCGGTCCTCCGGCCCCTAGGGGTTGCGGGACCGGCGGTACCGTGGCGTCATACCGAAGAGGTACGCGGAGTTGCTCCCTCGGGCTGACGATTCCGCCCGGCGATTTTGGTCAGATGGATAAGAACCACTCCTGACCACATCGGGTGAGAACGGCGGCACGGAGTGGACGAGTGCATCCGGACGGAAGCCGCCGACCACGGAGGTAGGGCAGACATGGCACCGAACGACAGCGCAGAGACCACCGGCAGGGCCACGGGCACGGCGAACGGCCGCAAGAAGGCGGCGCGCTACGTCGTACCGGTCGCGGTGGCGGGGGTGGCGGCCGCGACGATCGGGCTGGTCCCCGCACTCGCGGACTCCGGTGACCCCGATCTGCCGGGAATCACCGCACAGCAGCTCGTCGAGAAGATCGCCGCCTCGGACACCCAGCAGCTCTCGGGCACGGTGCGGATCAGCACGGACCTCGGCATCCCGTCGCTGGGCGGCCTGGCGGACTCGCTGGCGCAGAGCGCCGGCGGCGACGACGCACAGGGCGGTCCGGGCGTCGCTCCGCAGGAGAAGCTGACCGAGCTGGCGTCCGGCACGCACACGCTGCGGGTGGCTGCCGACGGCCCCGACAAGCAGCGTGTCTCGGTCCTGGAGAGCGCCGCCGAGTACAGCGTGATCCACAACGGGGACCAGCTGTGGGCGTACGACAGCAAGTCCGACGAGGCATACCACGCGACCACGGACAGGGCCGCGGGCGACGCCGGGAAGCGCTCCGGACACACGGCAGCGGAAGATGTGCCGGCCACGCCGAAGGCGCTGGCCGAAGAGGCGCTGAAGGCGGCCGGCCCCACCACCTCGGTGACGGTCGGCGGCACCGCGCAGGTCGCCGGACGTGACGCGTACAAGCTGGTCATCAAGCCCAGGCAGAGCGGCTCGACGATCGGCGCGATCACGGTCGCGGTCGACGCGAAGAACGGCGTGCCGCTGAAGTTCACGCTCTCCCCGAGCAGCGGCGGCAAGGCGGCGATCGACGCCGGGTTCACCAAGGTCGACTTCTCGAAGCCCGCCGCGTCGCTGTTCGCGTTCACCCCGCCCAAGGGCACCAAGGTGACCGAGGCGGACGACGCCCCGGCGCGGAAGCAGGCGGAGCGGAAGGCCGGGGAGGCGCCCGAGGGGCTGCCCGGCCTGGACAAGCTCGCCGGCGGTGAGGGCGTGAAGGTCATCGGCAAGGGCTGGGGCGCCGTCTACGCGATCGAGGCGCCGGGCGGCACGGGGAAGAGCCCGAAGCCGGCGAAGTCCGATGGCGGACCGGCCGCCGCCCAGCAGTTCCTGGACTCGTTCGGCGACAAGGTCACCGGAAAGTTCGGCTCGGGCACGGTTTTCAGGACCCGGCTGGTCAACGCCCTGATGACGGACGACGGCAAGGTCTACGTCGGTGCGGTGACCAAGGACGCGCTCGTCAAGGCCGCGGACGACGCCGCCTGACCTTCGCCCCCCGCCCCCGCTCCGCCGTACCCTCCGTACGGCGGAGCGGTCCGCCGACCGAACCATGGGGAGTTGCGCATGACGGAGCCCGGTGCCGTGATCGAGCCGCAGGCGACGACCCCGGCCACGGCAGTGATCGAGACCCGGGGCCTCACCAAGCGCTACCGCGGCGGCCAGCTCGCCGTCGACGGGCTCGACCTCACCGTCCCCGAAGGCAGCATCTTCGGCTTCCTCGGGCCCAACGGCTCCGGGAAGACCACCACGATCCGGATGCTGATGGGCCTGATCGACCCGACGTCCGGCACCGCCCGGGTCCTGGGCCGTCCGGTGCCCGGCGCAGCCCGCGCCGTACTCCCGCAGGTCGGCGCGCTGATCGAGGGGCCCGCGCTGTACGGGTTCCTGACCGGCCGGGACAATCTCGTACGGTACGACTCCGTCGACCCGACCGCCGATCCGCGCACCCGCCGCGCCCGGGTCGCCGCGGCGCTGGACCGGGTCGGGCTCGCCGCGGCGGCGGGCAAGAAGGCGAAGGCGTACTCGCTGGGCATGAAGCAGCGTCTCGGTCTCGCCGCCGCCCTGCTGCAACCGCGCCGGCTCCTCGTCCTGGACGAGCCGACCAACGGACTCGACCCGCAGGGCATGCGCGAGATCCGCACCCTGGTCCGTGAACTGGCGGCGGACGGCACCACCGTCTTCCTCTCCTCCCACCTCCTCGACGAGATCGAACAGGTCTGCACGCACGCCGCGGTCATGGCCCGGGGCCGGCTGATCACCCAGGGCCCGGTCGCCGACCTCGCGGCAGGCACCCGCGGACGGCTCGCCGTCACCACCCCCGACCCCGCGGACGCCGCGCGCATCCTCAAGGAACGCGGCATCACCGGCATCACCACCGACGGCGACCGTCTGACCGCCGACGCGCCACCGCGCGAGACCGAACTCGCGGACCTGAACGGGGCGCTGGTCCGCGGCGGGGTGCGCGTACGTTCCTTCGGCGTCGAGCGGGCCTCGCTGGAGGACGCCTTCGTCGCACTCACCGGAGAGGGTTTCGATGTCGCAGGCTGAAGCCGCACCCGTACGGGCCGGCCGGCTCCGCAACCCGCTGTGGTCGCTCGGGATCCTCCGCTCCGAACTGACCACGACGCTGCGCCGTGGGCGCACGCTCGCTCTCCTCGGAGTGCTGGCCGCCGTCCCCGTACTGATCGGGATCTCGGTGAAGATCCAGACGAGCGACGGCTCGCCGGCCGGCCCCGGCGGGGGCGAGGGCGGCCCGGCGTTCCTCTCCCAGGTGACCAACAACGGTCTCTTCCTGGTCTTCGCGGCCCTCGCGGTGACTCTTCCGGTCTTCCTGCCGATGGCCGTCGGGGTCATCGCGGGGGACGCGATCGCGGGCGAGGCCGGCGCCGGCACGCTGCGCTATCTGCTGGTCGCCCCCGCGGGCCGGACCAGACTGCTGCTCACCAAGTACGCGGCCACACTGGTGTTCTGCCTGATCGCGACCCTGGTCGTGGCGGCATCGGCGCTCGCCGTCGGGGCGCTGCTCTTCCCGGTCGGCGACGTCACGACGATCTCCGGGACCCGCATCGGCTTCGGGGAGGGGCTGTTGCGGGCCGGGCTGATCGCGGTGACGGTGGCGGCGTCACTGATCGGGTTCGCGGCACTCGGGCTCTTCCTTTCGACCCTCGCGGGCAGCGGGATCGCGGCGATGGCCGCCGCGGTCGGAGTGCTGATCACCACGCAGATCCTGGACACCGTCCCGCAGTTGAGCGGGATCCACCCGTACCTCTTCCCGCACTACTGGCTGTCCTTCGCGGACCTGTTGCGCGATCCCGTGTACTGGGACGAGGTGGTCAAGAACCTGGGGCTGCAGGGGCTGTACGCGGTGGTGTTCGGCTCGGCGGCCTGGGCGCGCTTCACGGGGAAGGACATCACGGCTTGAGCGGCGCGAGCGGTCCGCGAGGAGCCAACGGTCCCCGAGGTGCGAGCGGCTCGCGAGATGCGAACGGGGCGCATGGGCGCGGCGGTGTCGCGGACCCGTCCGTGCCGTCGGCCGGGCGAGCCGTCCCCCGATCGGCTCGTCGCGGCACGAACGGCACGAACGGTGCGAACAGCGGGAACGACACGACACGGCACGTTCCGTTTCCGCGTGAGTATTGTTCGACTTCTGGCGACGGACTGTCAACAAGGATCAGGCCAAAGCGTCCTATGCTCACCGAATGATCACATCGCCGAGTTCCCAGCGTCGTAGCGAGAGATCACGACGGGCGACACTGGAAGCCGCCCTCGCCCTGTGCACGGAGAAGGGGTACGGCCGCGTCACCATCGAGGCGATCGCCGCCAGGGCCGGGGTCAGCAAGAAGACGATCTACCGCTGGTGGCCGTCGAAGAGCGCGGTGCTGCTGGAGGCGTTCACGGAGGCGCTGGTCGACGCCACGCCCTTCGCCGACACCGGCGACATCGCCGCCGACCTGCGCACTCATGTGACCGGCGCGGTGAATCTGCTCGCCACGCCGCCCTTCGGCCCTGCGTACGCCGGGATCCTCTCGGAGATTCACCACGACGAGGAATTGGCCGAAACTGTTCGGACGCAGCTGATCGAACCCCGTTTCGCCGCGGCGGTCCGCCGGTTGCGCAGAGCTCAGGAGCAGGGGCAGATCGGGCCGGACGCCGATCTTCCGCTGGCCGTGGAGATGCTCTACGGGCCGGTCTACTACCGCCATGTGCTGCGCAAACCGGCCCAGGACCCGGCGACGATAGCCGCGCTGGTCGCCCATGTGCTGCGCTCGCTCGGAAGCTCCGGGACTTCCTGAACTCGCCGAGCGGGTGCGGGCCCGAGTCGGCCCCGCCCGCTCGGGGATCAGCCGAAGAAGGTCTTGGCGCGGGTGACGGCGGAAGCGTCGTTCAGTACGTCACCGGGCCGGTTGCCCCGTCCCAGCAGCATCCCGCCCCATTCCATCCGCATGTACGACGCGATGGTGCGCAGTGTGGCCGTCGCCGGTTCGGCGACGGACGGGTCGGCCGTCGCGAGTGCGGTGACACCCCACAGGGTCCGTCCGGCCATCCGCTCCCTGAAGTCGACGCCGGGCACGCGCATCCACCCCGACCAGTGGTCCAGATAGCGCTTGGTGGAGGTGGACATGGCGTACCAGTACAGCGGCGAGGCGAGCACCAGATCGGTCGCCCCGAGCGTCGTGTCCAACAGGGTGGCGGCGTTTCCGGTCGGGGCGGGATAGCTGCCGTCGCCTTCGTGCCGCAGGTCCTCGAAGTCGGGGAGCGTCAGTTCGTCGAGGTGCAGCCAGCGCTGCTCGGTCTCGGGTGGCAGCTGCTCGGCGGCGAACCGGGCGAGTTCCTCGGTGTTGCCGTCGGTGCGGCTGCTGCCGAGCAGGAACAGGAACGAACGGCTGGTCATGGTGATGGGCTCCCCGAGGCGTTGCGTGCGACGACTGCATGCGTCTGCACTATATGCACATGCATGCAAGATTGGGAACGGGGCGCAAGGCGGCGATGCGGAACGGTCCCCGCTGCCGGGCGGTTCAGGGGAAGAGCCGCTCCAGCACCACCGCGACACCGTCCTCGTCGTTCGACAGCGTCACCTCGTCCGCTGCCGCCTTCAGTTCGGGATGGGCGTCGGCCATTGCGACACCGTGCCCGGAAAGACGGAACATCGGCAGGTCGTTGGGCATGTCGCCGAAAGCGATCGTCGCTGCCGGATCGATACCCATGGCCTCGGCGGCCAGGGCCAGCCCGGTCCCCTTGTCGACGCCGTACGGCTGGAGTTCGACCGTGCCGGGACCGGACAGGGTGACGGTCGCCAGATCGCCGACGACCGCGCGGGCGGCGTCCGCGAGTGCCTCGTCCGCCAGTCCCGGGTGGCGGATCAGCACCTTGACGACCGGCGACGCCCACAGCTCCTCGCGGTGGCCGACCCGCATGGCGGGCAACGTGGGGTGGGGCATCAGATACCCGGGCTCGATCAGTGTCCGCCCGTCCGTTCCGTCCTGGTCCACTGCCGCGAAGACCGGCCCGACCTGGGCTTCGATCTTGCCGAGCGCGGTGTCTGCCGCGTCCCGGTCCAGCGTGGCCGCGCGCACCATCCGCCCGGACCCCGCGTCGTACAGCTGCGCGCCCTGACCGCAGACCACCGGACCCCGGTAGTCCAGCTCCGCGAGCAGGTCGCGTATGCCGGGCACGGGCCGCCCGGTGACCACGATGTGCCGCGCCCCCGCCGCGGCGGCCCGGGCGAGTGCGGCGCGGGATCGGGGACTCAGGGTGTCGTCGCGGCGCAGCAGAGTGCCGTCCAGGTCCGTGGCGACGAGGGCGTATGCGGGAGGGAGGGGCATGGCGCAAGCCTAGGGAGATCCGCTCCCGGTCGTACGGCCCTGACCTGCACGTACGGTCGGGGCCCGGGGCGCGGTGACCGCCGGGCGGGGGCATATCCGCAGGAACTTCGCAAGGCGAGCGGCCGGCCGGCGGGCACCCTGCCCGGTCACTGCACGCAGAACTCGTTGCCCTCGGGATCGGCGAGCACCCACCAAGTGCCGCCCGGCTCCTCCACCTTGCGCGAACGGGTGGCGCCCAGCCCCTCCAGTCGGGCCGCCTCGGCGTCGCGACGTCCCGGGCCGGCGTGCACATCCAGGTGGAGCCGGTTCTTGCCCGCCTTCGGCTCCGGTACGCGCTGGAACAGCAGCCGGCGCCCGAGGCCCATGCCGCTCTCCTCGTCGTACGGATCGTCCGGATGCCGTACCGCCACGAGGTCGCGCCAGGCCCGGCGGCCTCGCGCCTCGATCGTCGCCGCCTCCGGGGCGGCCCCGAGGGCCAGCAGCCGCTCGATCAGCGCACTGTTGTCCTCGACCAGGTAGCCGAGGGCCTCGGCCCAGAAGTCGGCCTGGGCGTGCGGGTCGGCGGCGTCGATGACGAGCTTCCAGTGCAGGGCCATGGAAACCGTTTGTACGGGCTTCAGCGGCGGCTCGGCAACCGGCGCGCCGGGAAAGGGACTTCACGCCCCCGTGCGGGAACGGCCGGCGGTGCGGCCGTTCCCGCGAGGTGGTGTCCCTCAACTGCCTCAGCGGCGGCGACGCCGCAGGATGCGGAGTCCGCCCATGGAGACGGCCGCGGTGGCCGCCATGAGTCCGGCCGCGGCTGTTGCCAGGTGCGAACCGGTCAGCCCGGTGCCGAGCACGCCTGCGCTCGCGGTACCGGTGCCCTGCGTCGTGAGACCGCCCTCACCCGCGTCGACCGGTCCATGGGGCTTGGCACCGTGGTGGCCGCCGCTCCAGTGGTGGCCGCCGCCGGACCACTCGTTGCCCTTCCCGGACCACTCGTGGTTGCCCTTCCCGGACCACTGGTGGCCGCCGCCGGACCACTCGTTGCCCTTCCCGGACCACTGGTGGTTGCCCTTCCCGGACCATTGGTGGCCGCCGCCGGTCCAGTGGTGGTTGCCCTTCTCGGGCTTGTGGTGGCCGCCGCCGGACCAGTGGTGGTTGCCCTTCTCGGGCTTGTGGTGGCCGCCGCCGGACCACTCGTTGCCCTTCTCGGGCTTGTGGTGGCCGCCGCCGGACCACTGGTGGTCGCCCTTGTCCGGCTTGCCGTGCTCTCCGCCGGACCACTGGTGGTCGCCACCGTTGTCACCGCTGCCGTACTCCCCGCCGGTCCACTGGCCGCCGCCGTTGTCGGGCTTGCCGTGCTCTCCGCCGGACCACTGGTGGTCGCCGTTGTCGGGCTTGCCGTGCTCTCCGCCGGACCACTGGTGGTCGCCGTTGTCGGGCTTGCCGTGCTCTCCGCCGGTCTCTCCGCCCCACGCGTGGCCGCTCTCGACGGGATTGGACGGACGCTGGTGGGCCGGCCAGGCGTGGTGGGCCGGCCACGAGTCGAGCGACGGCCAGCTGTGCGACGGCGTCGGGTTGGATCCCTCGTCCGAGGTGATCCGGGTGTCGGCGGACGCACGCACCCCCGTGAGCACGGGCTCCCCGTTCTGACCGCCGACGGTCAGCTCGGCGGTGACGGACAGCGGGCCGAGCGGAGCGTCGGAGTCCGCGGCGAGGGTGAAGTCCGCCCCGGCCTTGCCGCCGGGCTCCAGGGTGCCGCCCGCCCTGAGGTTGGTCGGCAGGTCGCCGGTCAGCGTGCCGTCCGGCTGCTCGGTCAGTTCGACCTCCTGGCCCTCGGAGACGACGGTGAGTTCGTCGGCACCGAGACCTGCGGGTCCGAGCAGCGTCAGACGCGTACCGATGCCCGCATACTCCGGTCCGTCGTCGGGGTTGGTGTACGAGGCGTCCGCCGGACGTGCCCCGTCGCCCGTCACGAGCTCGTCGGGCACGGTGAGACCGGCCGTGGCCGTACCGTTGGCGGCGAAGTCCGATGTGGTGTCGTCGGCGGTGACGTCGTCCACGTACGTGTCGAGCGTGGAGTCGAGTGGGGAAGGCTGCACCACCTGCACCGTGTCGTCGGCGAATGCGGTGGGCGTGGCTGCGCAGATGAGCGCGGAGATGGCTGCCGTGGTGGTGGCGGTGCGCAGGAGCGCACGGGAGTGCCTCGCGAGGTACCGAGTTCGGGTCATACCCGACAGGGGAATATAAGCAGCTAGTAATATTGTGCTCACTCACCGTGACACGCGTTGCGATCGCCCCAATGCCGTACGGTCCAGGTGCTCCGCGACGGTCCCGTGGTCCGCGGCGGGTGCGATCAGCGCCACGTGATTGTCCGGGCGGACCAGGACGAGGGTGTCCTCGCCGATCCCGTACGCCGACCGGGCGTGCCCCTCGTCATCCGTCAGGCCGTCGCGGCCGCCCCCGTCCACCGCGTGCGCCCGTACCGCGTCGCCGTACCGTGCGGCCGTCTCCCGCAGTTCCCGCTCCGTGCCGGCTCCGAACCCGAGGAGGGTGAAGTGCGGGCCGGCGAAGGTCTCGAACAGCCGCACCCGGTCCCCGGTCCCGGCGTCGCGGCACGGCGCGTCCGGGGCGCGGTCGCCGGCCCGCAGCCGGGCCGCGGGACCGCCGGCCGCCCCGTCCTGTGCGAGCGAGCTCCAGCGGTAGCCCCCGCCCAAACCGCTGGTCTCCGCGGTGACCGCCGTCTCCAGGCCGCCGCCCGGCTTCCTGATCGCCTCCAGGGTCGCCCGCAGCCGGTCGGAGGTGATGTCCAGTGTCCTGGCCGCGACGGGCAGCCGCTCCTCCTCGTACGTGTCGAGCAGCCCCGCCCCTGCCTGCCCGGACGCGGTGAGGGCGAGCTTCCAGCCGAGGTTGAACGCGTCCTGGATGCCGGTGTTCATGCCCAGTCCGCCCGCGATGGAGTGCACGTGCGCGGCGTCGCCCGCGAGGAACACGCGCCCCACCCGAAAACGGTCGGCCATGCGCTCGTTGACCCGGTACGCCGACAGCAGTGCGGCGTTCGACAGGCTGCCCCCCGGCAGCCCGGTGTGCTTGGCGAAGAGCCGCCGGAAGCTCTCCTGCGAGGGCGGGACGGGTGCACCGGCGGCGTCCGCCTCCTGCCCCGCCTGGAACCACCAGCCGGATGCTGTGCCCGGGATCGGGCACAGCATCACGGCGCCGTCCTCGTCGAACCACTGGTGCCAGTGGCCGCGGTCGAGCTCCGTCACCTCGACGTCGCCGCAGACCATCGTCCGGCCCTCGTACGTCCGTCCCTCGAACGGCACCCCGAGCAGTTTGCGCACCGTGCTGTGGCCGCCGTCGCAGCCCACCATGTACCGCGCGCCGATCTCCTCGCCACCGGCGAGCACGGCGGTCACGGAGGTGTCCGTCTGCGTCAGTCCCGTCACCTCGGCGCCGAGTTCGACGTGCACCCCGTACTCCGCGAGCCGGGCCCGCAGGATCTCCTCCAGCCGCCACTGGGCGATGAGCCGGCCCCGGTCGTACGGGGCGTCCGGCGTCGGAGCCGATCCCTCGTACGGGTCGGTGTCGGCGATCGGAAGTCCGTTGCGGTACTTGCGCATGGGCAGTGGCGCCGAGCTTGCCGCCAGGACCTCGCCGAGCACCCCGAGGTCCTCCAGGACCTCCAGCGAACGGGGATTGGGGCCCTTCGCCCGCGAGCTGCGCGGGAATCCGGGGGACTTCTCGACGATCCGGACGCCGACGGAGCGCCGGGCCAGGTCGCAGGCCAGGATCAGTCCGGTCGGCCCGGCTCCCACGATCAGTACATCGGTCACGACTGCTCCTCGGTTGCGGTTTCGCTGTGCCCAGGGAAACGTAACCGAGTAAAAAACGCAACTAAGTCATGTTTGATTGGCGTATCGGGTCGAGCCGGTCACTGCTCGCGGGCCGCGTACGGGGAAGGATCCGTGCCCGCGGCCGGGACGGGCTGCTCCGACACCGGCGTCGACGGTTTCACCTTCGACGCCGCCACGGTGAGCAGCGCCGCCTGTGCCCGGGCCCGGGTGCGTCGCGCCGTCCGGAACGCGTCCCACGTCAGCAGGGCGAGTGCCATCCACACCAGCGCGAACCCGGCCCATCGCTCCGCCGGCATCGCCTCGTGGAAGTACAGGATGCCGAGGATGAACTGGAAGACCGGTGCAAGGTACTGCAGCAGGCCCAGCGTCGAGAGCGGCACCCGGATCGCCGCCGCACCGAAGAGGACCAGCGGCACCGCCGTCACGAGACCCGTCGCTGCGAGCAGTGCCGCATGGCCGGCGCCCGCGGAGGCGAACGTGGCGTCGCCCTGCGCGCCGAGCCAGAGCAGATAGCCGAGCGCGGGCAGGAACAGCACCGCGGTCTCAGCGGTGAGCGACTCCAGGCCGCCCATCCCGACCTTCTTCTTCACCAGGCCGTAGGTCGCGAAGGAGAACGCCAGCGTCAGCGAGATCCACGGCGGGCGTCCGTAACCGATGGCCAGCACCAGCACCGCGGCGACGCCGGTGCCGACCGCCACCCACTGCGCGGGCCTCAGTCGCTCGCCGAGGAGTATGACGCCCATCGCGATGGTGACCAGCGGATTGATGAAGTAGCCGAGTGACGCCTCGACGACATGGCCGTTGTTCACGGACCAGATGTACAAACCCCAGTTGACGGTGATCACCGCCGCGGCGACCGTGATCAGCCCCAGCTTCCGGGGCTGCCGGATCAGTTCGCCGATCCACGCCCAGCGGCGCAGCACCAGCAGGGCGATGCCGACGAAGGCCAGGGACCAGACCATGCGGTGGGCGAGGATCTCGATCGCGCCGGAGGGCTTCAGCAGCGGCCAGAAGATCGGGACGATGCCCCACAGACCGTATGCGCCGATGCCGGACAGCAAGCCCGCCCGTTGTTCATTTGTCCCCTTCACGGGCCCTCCCGGCGTCCTCGCGTCAACTGCTCCGTCGACTGAACGAAGGTAACGCCGGCAGGGCCCGGTGTCATACCCGTATCGCAATACGGTCATGACACCGGGCCCGGGCGGCCGGAGGTGGGCGCTACGCGGCTGCGACGGCCACCGTTGCGGCCATCGGCGTCGTCGGCCGTCCGATCAGGCGGGCCAGGTCTCCGGTGGTGCCGGCGAGCAGGCCGCGCGCGATCGCCTCGTCCACGTCGACCAGGATCGCGGCGAAGCCCTCGGGCAGACCGGCGCCGACCAGGATCTCCTGGTGCACGGCGGCGGGGACGTCGTTGTACGCGATCTCCCTGCCGGAGGCCTTCGACACCTCGGCGGCGTACTCCGCGAACGACCAGGCGGTATCACCGCTCAGCTCGTAGCTGCGGCCGAGGTGGCCCTCGCCGGTCAGCACCGCTGCCGCCGCCGCGGCGTAGTCGGCGCGGGTCGCCGAGGCGACCCGGCCCTCGCCGGCGTTGGCCACGACGGCGCCGTGCTCCAGGACGGGGGCGAGGTTGGCCGTGTAGTTCTCGGTGTACCAGCCGTTGCGCAGGAAGGTGTACGGCAGGCCGGAGTCGAGGATCAGCCGCTCGGTGACCTTGTGCTCGGCGGCCAGCTCGAAGTCGGCGTCGGGGCCGCCCAGCACACCGGTGTAGGCGAGCTGGGCGACGCCCGCCGCCCTGGCGGCTTCGATGACCGCGGTGTGCTGCGGCACCCGCTTGCCGACCTCGCTGCCGGAGATGAGCAGGACGCGGTCCCCGGCCCTGAAGGCGTCGGCGAGGGTCTCCGCCCGGTCGTAGTCGGCGATCCGGAGTTCGACGCCGCGGGCGGCGAGCGCGGCGCCCTTCTCCTTGTTGCGGACGACGGCGGCGATCCCGTTCGCGGGCACGGTGGCCAGCAGCCCCTCGATGACCAGGCGGCCGAGCTCTCCGGTGGCTCCGGTGACGACGATGCTCATGGGTGATTTCTCCTCTTTACACGCTCTGGTCCTTGTTTGTTCTGTCTTTCGCTCACTTTAGGACATGCGCTAACCAATAGAAAGTACCCACTTGGAAGTAAGGTACTGGCATGAGCGTAAGCAAGGCGCCCGATGTGAACCGGCAGATGTGCCCCTCCCGCGTGGTGCTCGAACACGTCACGAGTCGCTGGGGGGTCCTCGTCCTCGCCGCCCTGCTGGAGCGCTCCTACCGGTTCAGCGAGCTGCGCCGGACGGTCGGCGGCGTCAGCGAGAAGATGCTGGCCCAGACCCTCCGGACGCTGGAGCGCGACGGTTTCGTGCACCGTGACGCGAAGCCGGTGATCCCGCCCCGGGTGGACTACACCCTCACCGAACTGGGCAAGGAGGCCGCCGAACAGGTCTGGGGCCTGGCCCGCTGGACGGAGCGGCGGCTCGACGCGGTGAACGACGCACGCGAGACGTACGACGCCCGGAGGCAGGTGGGTCACTCCGGCTGAGGAGGCTGCCCCTCCTCCAGCTCCCGCAGCGCCTGCGAGACGTCGAACGGCAGGATGGTCACCACCACGTGCGGCAGCTGCACCAGCGCCTTGGCCATCTTCTCGCCGGTGCCGCGGTGCAGCATCTTGCCGAGCGCGTTCGGATACAGCCGCCTCGGCACCAGAACCGTCAGCGACGTCGTCCGGTCCGCCGTGGTGCGGGCGGCCAGCTCCCTCATCGCATGGCGCAGCCGCCGGTCCGGGCACTCGACCAGCTCCAGCGGCACGGAGGTGGCGGCCGTCGCCTCCCACCGGGCCGCCAGCCGCCTGCCGTACGCCTCGTCGATCGCGAAGTGCACCGCCCGGATCTCGTCCGGGCGCAGCTCATGGGCGTACCGCAGCGCCTTCAGCGTCGCCAGGTCCAGTGACTCGACCAGGACGAAGACCAGATGGCGCCGGAACCGGGGCCGGTCGGCGCCCGGCGACCGGAGGCTCTGCAGTGCGGCGGCCTCGCGCCGGTACTCGCGGTTGATCCGCATCAGCGCCCAGACGCCGAGCGGGAAGATCACCACGACCAGCCAGGCGCCCTCGGTGAACTTGGTGACCGCGAAGATCAGCACCACGGCGGCCGAGATGACGGACGCCAGCGCGTTGACCGAGATCTTCAGCTTGCGGTGCGGTTCGCGGCGGCGCAGGTGGTACGCGGTGAGACCGGCCCCCGCCATGGTGAAGGCGGTGAACACGCCGATCGCGTACAGCGCCACCAGCCGGTCCACGCTGGCGCCGGTGACCAGCAGCAGCGCCAGCGAGACGACGGTGAGCGCGATGATCCCGTTGGAGAACGCCAGCCGGTGCCCGCGCCGGGTCAGCACCCGCGGCAGGAAACGGTCCTCCGCGACGAAGCTGGCCAGGAACGGGAAGCCGGTGAACGGGGTGTTGGCACCCGTGTAGAGCACCAGCGCGGTCGCCAGCTGGACGAAGACCAGCCCGGCCGTCCCCAGCATGCTGCTGCCGAAGGCGAGATGGGCCTCCTGCGCGATGACGGTGGGCGTGCCGTCGGTGTACGGGACGGCGTGCGTCCAGTGCGCCAGGGCCGAGACGCCGAGGACCAGGACGCCGAGCACACAGCTCATCGTGATGAGGGTGCGGCGGGCGTTGCGGCCCTGCGGCTCGCGGAACGCGGAGATGCCGTTGGAGATCGCTTCGAGTCCGGTGAGCGACGAGCCGCCGTTGGCGAAGGAACGCAGCACGATGAAGAGCGAGGCGCCGTACGCCCAGCCGTTGCCCGGGGTGCCCAGCGGAACCACCCCGTCGGCCCGCAGGTCCGCCTGCGGCAGCCCGCCCGTCAATCCGCGCACCCCGGCGACGAGCAGCACCAGACCGACCGCGGCCATGAACAGGTAGGCGGGCAGCGCGAAGGTCCGGCCCGCCTCACGGATGCCGCGCAGATTCCCGTACGCGAGCAGCACGATCACCGCGACGGAGACCGGCAGTTGCAGATGGTCGAGGCCGGTCCAGCCGCCGCCGGCCAGGTGGGCGAGGGAGATGAGGGCGTTGGTGCCGGCCGAGGTCTGGACGGCGACGGTCACGATGTAGTCGACGAGCAGTGCCACGGCGGCGATCTGTGCGATGTTCGGCCCGAAGTTCTCCCGGGCCACGACGTACGAGCCGCCCGCCCGCGTGTAGATCATGACGACATCGCTGTAACAGAGCGTCAGAAGCACCAGGACCAGCAGGATCGCGCCGGTCACCGGCATGAGGAGGGTGAACGCCGCAGCCCCGACGACGGGGACGAGGATCCGGAGCATCTCCTCGGAGCCGTACGCGGAGGAACTGATGCAGTCCGAGGCGAGCACCCCGAGCGCCGTCCGATTGCTCAGCTTCTCGTCGCTGATGCGCTCGGTGGTCAGCGGCTTGCCGAGCAGATGCCGTTTGATGCGGTAAGCGGGACGGTCCAGGGCCATGGGCACATGAGAACGGGTGCCGGGCCGGGAGCGGTGAAGACTCCCCGGCCAGGCACCCGTACGGTGCGCCTCGCGGGCCGCTACCCGACGACCGTCCAGTTGTCGTTGCCCGCGAGCAGCGCGGCCAGGTCGCCCTTGCCGTTCTGCTCGACGGCGGTGTCGAGCTGATCGGCCATCTGCGTGTCGTACACCGGCCGGTCGACGCTGCGCAGCACCCCGATGGGGGTCTGGTGCAGAGTGTCGGGGTCGGCGAGCCGGGACAGTGCGAACGCCGTGGTGGGGCTGGCGGCGTGCGCGTCGTGGACCAGGACCTGCGACTCGTTCTCCGCGGTGACCGCCACGACCTTGAGGTCGCCGGAGTCCGGGTCGCGGACGACGCCCTTGGACCGGCCGGCGCCGAAGCGGATCGGCTGCCCGTGCTCCAGCCGGATCACCGCCTCCTCCGCCTGCTCCTGGTCCTTGAGTACCTCGAAGGCGCCGTCGTTGAAGATGTTGCAGTTCTGGTAGATCTCCACCAGCGCCGTGCCGGGGTGGGCCGCCGCCTCGCGCAGCACACCGGTGAGGTGTTTGCGGTCGGAGTCGACCGTGCGGGCGACGAAGGACGCCTCCGCCCCGAGGGCCAGCGACACCGGGTTGAACGGGGCGTCGAGCGAGCCCATCGGCGTCGACTTGGTGATCTTGCCGACCTCGGAAGTGGGGGAGTACTGCCCCTTGGTGAGTCCGTAGATCCGGTTGTTGAAGAGCAGGATCTTCAGGTTCACGTTGCGGCGCAGCGCGTGGATGAGGTGGTTGCCGCCGATGGACAGCGCGTCCCCGTCGCCCGTGACGACCCACACGGACAGATCACGGCGCGAGGAGGCCAGCCCGGTGGCGATGGCCGGGGCGCGGCCGTGGATCGAGTGCATCCCGTACGTGTTCATGTAGTACGGGAAGCGGGACGAGCAGCCGATGCCCGAGACGAAGACGACGTTCTCCTTCGCCAGACCGAGCTCCGGCATGAAGCCCTGCACGGCGGCGAGGACGGCGTAGTCACCGCAGCCGGGGCACCAGCGCACTTCCTGGTCGGACTTGAAGTCCTTCATGGACTGCTTGGTCTCGGCCTTCGGCACCAGCTGAAGTGCCGGGAACCCGGTGGGGAGTGCCTCGTCGGTGTTAGGCATCGATGGCCTCCTGGAGAGCTGTGGCGAGCTGCTCGGCCTTGAACGGCATACCGTTGACCTGGTTGTAACTGCGGGCGTCCACCAGGTACTTCGCCCGGACGAGCGTCGCCAGCTGGCCGAGGTTCATCTCCGGGACGACCACCTTGTCGTAACGCTCCAGCACCTCGCCGAGATTCCTCGGGAACGGGTTGAGGTGGCGCAGATGGGCCTGGGCGATCGGCTGACCGGCCGCCCGCAGCCGGCGGACGGCGGCGGTGATGGGGCCGTACGTGGAGCCCCAGCCGAGGACCAGGGTCCGGGCACCGGCCGGGTCGTCGACCTCCAGGTCGGGGACGTCGATGCCGTCGACCTTCGCCTGGCGGGTGCGGACCATGAAGTCATGGTTGGCGGGGTCGTACGAGATGTTGCCGGTGCCGTCCTGCTTCTCGATGCCGCCGATGCGGTGTTCGAGACCGGGGGTGCCGGGAACGGCCCACGGGCGGGCCAGCGTCTGCTGATCGCGCTTGTACGGCCAGAAGACCTCGGTGCCGTCGGCCAGCTCATGGTTGGGCCCGGTGGCGAACTGCACGCGCAGGTCCGGGAGGTCGTCGATCTCGGGGATCCGCCACGGCTCCGAGCCGTTGGCCAGATAGCCGTCCGAGAGCAGGAACACCGGTGTGCGGTACGCCAGTGCGATCCGGGCGGCGTCGAGCGCGGCGTCGAAGCAGTCGGCCGGGGTCCTCGGCGCCACGATCGGCACCGGGGCCTCGCCGTTGCGCCCGTACATCGCCTGGAGCAGGTCGGCCTGCTCCGTCTTGGTGGGCAGGCCGGTGGACGGACCGCCGCGCTGGATGTCGATGACGATCAGGGGGAGTTCGAGCGAGACGGCCAGGCCGATGGTCTCCGACTTCAGGGCCACGCCCGGACCGGACGTCGTCGTCACCGCGAGCGATCCGCCGAACGCCGCGCCGAGCGCGGCTCCGATGCCCGCGATCTCGTCCTCCGCCTGGAAGGTGCGGACGCCGAAGTTCTTGTGCTTGCTGAGCTCGTGCAGGATGTCGGAGGCCGGGGTGATCGGATACGAGCCCAGGTAGAGCGGCAGGTCCGCCTGACGGCCGGCGGCGATCAGCCCGTACGACAGTGCCAGGTTCCCGGAGATGTTCCGGTACGTACCGGTGGGGAAGGCCTGGGTCGCAGGCGCCACCTCGTAGCTGACCGCGAAGTCCTCGGTGGTCTCGCCGAAATTCCAGCCTGCCCGGAACGCGGCCACGTTCGCCTCGGCGATCTGCGGCTTCTTGGCGAACTTCGTCCGCAGGAAAGCCTCGGTACCCTCGGTCGGCCGGTGGTACATCCAGGAGAGCAGCCCGAGTGCGAACATGTTCTTCGAGCGCTCGGCCTCCTTGCGGGAGAGCCCGAACTCCTTCAGAGCCTCGATCGTCAGCGTCGTCAGCGGCACCGGATGGACGTTGTACGCCTCCAGCGAGCCGTCCTCCAGCGGGCTGGTCGCATAGCCCACCTTCGCCATCGGCCGCTTGGTGAACTCATCGGTGTTGACGATGATTTCGGCGCCGCGCGGCACATCGGCGATGTTCGCCTTCAGGGCTGCCGGGTTCATCGCGACCAGGACGTTCGGTGCGTCGCCCGGCGTGAGGATGTCGTGGTCGGCGAAGTGCAGCTGGAACGAGGAGACGCCCGGCAGCGTTCCTGCGGGGGCGCGGATCTCGGCGGGGAAGTTCGGCAGCGTCGACAGGTCGTTCCCGAACGACGCGGTCTCCGAGGTGAACCGGTCTCCCGTGAGCTGCATGCCGTCTCCCGAGTCACCCGCGAAGCGGATGATGACCCGGTCCAGGCGGCGGATCTCTTTCTCGGCGCCGGAGTTTTCGGGACGGGGAGCACGTTGTTCCCCGAGAAGAGCCTCGCTGGCCTGATCGGCGTCGTTGGCCTCATCGGCCTGGTCGGCTGGGCTACTGACCTGGCTGGTCACTGAACTGGACCTCCCTTGGGGCGGCGGCTCGGAACCGTCCGGCCCGCCGGCGGTCCCAAGGCCCACCCTACGTCTGTAAGGGTCGCCTTCCCGGGATAGGTCACATGGTGGACGCCATAATGAGACACATATTTGTGCCGATTTGACATATTCTCCGAACCCCCTGGCTCGACCGTCGATGTGACTGCCTGCTCGTTCGGTACCCATCTGCCGGCGCCGGGCCACCGGCCGTTCTCGCACAGCTGACAAGGTGTCAGCGGGTCGTCCGGTCAGGAATTGAGGTAGGTCAGCACGGCCAGGACGCGCCGGTGGTCCCCGTCGCTGGGGGAGAGCCCGAGCTTCAGGAAGATGTTGCTGACATGCTTCTCCACCGCGCCGTCGCTCACCACCAGCTGCCTGGCCACCGCCGAGTTCGTCCGCCCCTCCGCCATCAGGCCGAGCACCTCGCGCTCGCGCGGCGTCAGCCCGGCCAGGACGTCCTGCTTGCGGCTCCGGCCCAGCAGTTGCGCCACCACCTCCGGATCCAGGGCCGTACCGCCCTGCGCCACCCGGACCACGGCGTCGACGAACTCGCGGACCTCGGCGACCCGGTCCTTCAGCAGATACCCCACCCCACGGCTGCTGCCGGCCAGCAACTCGGTCGCGTACCGCTCCTCGACGTACTGTGAAAGGACCAGGACCCCGATGCCGGGATAGTCCTTGCGTAGCCGCACCGCTGCCCGCACACCCTCGTCGGTGTGGGTCGGCGGCATCCGCACATCGGCGACGACCACATCGGGCAGATCGTCCTGTGCGGCGAGGTCGCTCACGGTCTTGAGCAGGGCCTCGGCGTCCCCCACCCCGGCGACGACGTCGTGCCCGAGATCCGTCAGCAAACGGGTGAGCCCCTCCCGGAGCAGTACCGAATCCTCGGCGATGACCACCCGCACCCTGTCCTCCACCACGACGCTGATTCTCCCGCTGCTCTCGTCCGCCGGCCCGTGGCCCACGGAAAACGGTCCCCTGGCCCCTTCAGCATCCCAGCAACGGTCCACGGATGGGGGCTGTGCGGCTGGTTCCGGCTCAGCCGCGCCACGGCAGCTCGGCCGTGACCCGGGTCGGCCCGCCCACCGGGGAATCGACGACGAGAACCCCGTCCACCGCGTCCAGCCGCCCGGTCAGACCGGCCAGTCCACTGCCCGCCGACGGATCGGCGCCGCCCCGCCCGTTGTCGGTGACGTGGAGCATCAGCCGGTCGGCCGTGCGCCACACGTCGACCGTCGCGTGGGTCGCGCAGGCGTGCTTGCTCACGTTCTGCAGCAGTTCGGACACGGTGAAGTAGGCGATGCCCTCGATCGCCTGCGCGGGCCGGGACACCAGGTCCACCTCGACCGTCACCGGGACGGTGCAGCGGGAGGCGACGGCGGAGAGGGCGGCGTCGAGTCCGCGGTCGGTGAGGACGGCGGGGTGGATGCCGCGGGCGAGGTCGCGGAGTTCCTGGAGGGCCACCTTCACCTCGCCGTGGGCCTCGTCGACCATGCGGGCGGCCGCTTCCGGGTCCTGGGTCAGCTTCTCCTTCGCCAGGCCGAGGTCCATGGCCAGGGCGACGAGGCGGGCCTGGGCTCCGTCGTGCAGGTCGCGTTCGATGCGCCGCAGGTCGGCGGCGGCCGTGTCCACGACCACCCCGCGGTCCGACTCCAGCTCCGTGACGCGCGACGCGAGCCGGGAGGGACCGAGCAGTCCGAGCACCATCACCCGGTCCACGGACGCCAGACCGCGGATGATCCACGGGGTGACAAGGACGAGCACCAGACCGAGGGCGCTGGTCACGGCCATTTCGAGGGGCGAGTCGAGATAGATGTCGTGAGTCGCGTCGCCGTACAGCTGGATGCCGTCGATCCCGGCGAAAACGGGGAAGACCCACTGCCACAGCGGATAGGTGAAGGCCGCCCATCCGTACGCCCAGAACGTCAACGAGACCGAGAACGCGAAGACCGCCCACGGGAAGTGCAGCAGCGCGTAGAGCAGATGCCGCCAGGACGTCCCGCTCTTCAGCACCGCGCCGACCCAGGACATCAGGCCGCCCGTCCTGCCCCGCACCGGTGCCGGATCCGCCACCGGCAGCTTCAGCAGCCCCCGCGCCCGGCTCCGCTCCATCGCGCCGAAGCCCCGGCACATGGCCAGGGTGCCGGCGAGAAGCGGAACGCCGAGAAAGGTGATCAGCAGACCCGCGCCGGCGGACACCAGCGAGACCGAGACGCTGAACAGCACCACGCTGATCGGCAGGCTCAGCAGCAGATAGCCGAACTCACGCCAGGTCCTCGCCTCGAACGGTGCGCGCAGCACCGCGGGGACGACGGGCTTCACCGGGGGGTGTTCCCCCGAGCCGGCCCCGGACCGCTGAGGGTCCCGGGTGCCCGGTCCGTATGCCGTGGCCATGGTGCCGTCCATTTCTCTCTGCTCGGTGGTCGTCTCTCTGCGGCAGCCCGTACCGCGGCTGCTCCGTCCAGGGTGCTGTGTCGCGGGGCACCGCACCATGAGGCCGGTATCCCTCTTCGGCCGGGGGTTTTCCCCACCCCGGGCCGCGGTCAGCCGCGCTTCGCGGCTCCTGCGCCGTCCCGGTCCCGCCAGGGCAGCTCCGCCGTGACCGTCGTCGGCCCGCCGGCCGGCGAATCGAGGACGAACAGCCCGTCCACCGCCCCCAGCCGCTCCGCCAGTCCCGACATCCCCGTACCGCCGTCCATCCGCGCCCCGCCGCGGCCGTCGTCGGTGACCTGGAGCATCAGCCGGTCGCCCGACCGCCACACCTCGACGGACGCCGAGCGCGCCCCGCTGTGCTTGCTCACGTTCTGCAGCAGTTCGGACACGGTGAAGTACGCGATGCCCTCGATCGCCTCCGCCGGACGAGCCGGCATGTCCACACCCACCGTCACCGGGACGGTGCAGCGGGAGGCGACGGCGGAGAGGGCGGCGTCGAGTCCGCGGTCGGTGAGGACGGCGGGGTGGATGCCGCGGGCGAGGTCGCGGAGTTCCTGGAGGGCCACCTTCACCTCGCCGTGGGCCTCGTCGACCATGCGGGCGGCCGCTTCCGGGTCCTGGGTCAGCTTCTCCTTCGCCAGGCCGAGTCCCATCGCGAGGGCGACGAGGCGGGCCTGGGCTCCGTCGTGCAGGTCGCGTTCGATGCGCCGCAGGTCGGCGGCGGCCGTGTCCACGACCACCCCGCGGTCCGACTCCAGCTCGGCGATCCTGCGCTCCAGCTCGTCCGAGGGCGAGAGCAGGCCGCGCGCCATCGCCCGGTCCGCGTTGCTGAGCAGCCGGGCCGTGAAGGGCAGCACCGGCCACAGCACGAAGAGGCTCACGAGCGTCACCGTGAAGGTGAGCACGCCCCACGGCAGCCGTATGAAGGAGTACAGCGCCGCCCGCCAGCCCACCGGATCCTTCAGGCTCGACCACAGCCAGGGGAAGAAGCCCCGGTCGCGGTGGACAAGAGCCATCGCACTCGGTTCGTCGACCCGCAACCCGAGCAGCGCCCGGGCGCGCCCGCGCTCCGCCCGGCCGAGCAGCCGGGCACCCTGCAGCCCCCCGGCGAGCAGGGGCAGACCGATCACCGTGACGGCAAGCCCCACCCCGATGCTGACCATGACAACTGTGTAAACAAACCCGGCAATCGCCATCGGCAGGTTGGTCAGGAGATAAGAGATCTCCTTCCAGGTCCACGGATCCAGTGCGAAGCGGGTGGGCAGCAGCCGGTCGTCGCCGGCCACCGGGGGGCTCGAGGTCATGCGCCCAAGCCTGCCGGGCCGGACCCGCACACGCCATGGGGCTCATGGGTGGGGTGAAGTAGGGATAACCCCACCCCTTGGCCGACGCGGCTGCTTACCGTCTCTTTAACAGGGCCTAGACTCCCGTGCGTACAGATCGTCGAACAGGCACGAGGGAGCGGAGGGGCGGACGTGGCCCACGTGGCGGACCTGCCGGAATCGACCGTTCTCGCGTCGGACTACTTCCACAGCTATTCGGTGGTCGGACTGCTCGCCCTGATCGGCGTGCTCTTCGTCGCCGTCGCCTTCGGGGCCGGACGGCTGCTGCGCCCCGTGGTCCCGACACCGGAGAAGCTCCTCACGTACGAGTGCGGCGTGGACCCCGTGGGTGAAGGATGGGCTCATACCCAGGTCCGTTATTACGTCTATGCCTTCCTGTACGTGATCTTTGCCGTCGACTCGATCTTCCTGTTTCCGTGGGCGACCGTATTCGCCGCACCCGGATACGGTGCGACCACCCTGGTGGAAATGTTCATCTTCCTCGGTTTTCTCGCCGTAGGACTGCTCTACGCATGGAAGAAGGGCGTCCTCGAATGGACGTGACGAGCCCGCAGACCCCCGAGCCGCAGACCCCCGAGCCGCAGTCCCGGCCCGAACCGACGCTGCTGCCGGAGCCGAAACGGCTCGGTGTGCTGTCCCGGCTCGCACCCGAGCCGATGAAGGTGGTCCTGAACTGGGGCCGCCGCTACAGCCTCTGGGTCTTCAACTTCGGTCTCGCCTGCTGCGCCATCGAATTCATCGCCGCGTCCATGGCGCGGCACGACTTCATCCGGCTCGGCGTCATCCCGTTCGCCCCAGGGCCCCGCCAGGCCGACCTCATGATCGTTTCCGGCACGGTGACGGACAAGATGGCGCCGGCCGTGAAGCGGCTGTACGAGCAGATGCCCGAGCCGAAGTACGTCATCTCCTTCGGCGCCTGCTCCAACTGCGGCGGTCCGTACTGGGACTCGTACTCCGTGACCAAGGGTGTCGACCAGATCATTCCGGTCGATGTCTACGTACCGGGCTGCCCGCCCCGGCCCGAGGCGCTGCTCCAGGGCATCCTCAAGCTCCAGGAGAAGATCGCCCGCGAGTCGCTGGGTGAGCGGTACGCGACCGGCGGAGGCCGCCCCTCCACCGCGGCGCTCCGCAGCGGCCTGGTCGCCGCCCCGAAGGTGCCGGGGGAGGAGCGGAAGTGACCGAGCCGGGAACGACGCACGCCTACGACCGCCTGCCGGAAGCCGTCACCGAACTCTTCGGCGAGGACGCCACGGCGGAGTACGCCTACGACCTGCTGACCGTCGACGTACCGCCCGGCTCATGGATCGCCGCCCTGGAGACGGCCCGGGACCTGTTGGGCTGCACCTATTTCGACTGGCTGAGCGCGGTCGACGAGCCCGGCACCGGTTTCCGTGTCTGCGCCCACGTCGCCGCCCTGGCCGAGGGCAGCGTCCGTCGGCTCATGCTCCGTACGACCGTTCCGCACGACGCCGCCGTGCTTCCGAGCGCCATCGACGTCTATGCGGGTGCCGCCTGGCACGAGCGCGAGACGCACGAGATGTTCGGGATCGGCTTCGAGGGCCACCCGCACCTGGTCCCGCTGCTCCTGCCGGAAGGCTTCGAGGGGTATCCGCTGCGCAAGGACTTCGTGCTGGCCGCGCGGGTCGCCAAGGCGTGGCCGGGTGCGAAGGAGCCGGGCGAGTCCGAGCACGGCGGACCCAAGCGGCGCACGATGTTGCCGCCCGGCGTCCCCGACCCGAACGAATGGGGCCCCCTCAAGGGCCAGCTCCCGCCCGCCCCGGCACGGCCGACCCGCGCCGCACGGCCCGCGGGCGACCGCCCCGTGCGCCGGGCCCGCAGCGTGAGCGAGGGCTCGGCGGGGCAGCGCGCGGAGGCGGCGGCACCGGCGGCCACGGAGAGCGCTCCTGCGGGCGCGACCCCGCGCCGGGCCCGCAGCGCTTCCCAGGGATCGGCGAGCCAGCAGGGGGCGCCGGCGGCCACGGGACCGGCGGCTTCGGGACCGGCGGCCACGTCGCCGACCCCCGGTGCACCGACCCCCGATGCACCGACCCCCGATGCGCCGAAGCCCGGCGCGCCGGAGACGGCATCGGCGGAACCGGCAACGGGAGCCCGGCCGGAACCGGCGGCCCCCGGGTCCGCGCCCAAGCCCCGCAGCGCCGACGCGCCCTGGCACCACGCCCGCCCGGCCTTCGACTCCACTCCGGAGACCGAGAACCCGGTCCGGGAAGGGGCGGGCGGCGGCCCGGAGACCCCCCGCGGCGGCCCCGCCACCGGTGGCACCGGGCCCGCGGAGGCGACGGAGCCCACCACGGCGGGTGAGCCCGCGGAGGCGACCGAGCCCCCCGAGGCGGGTGAACCGGCGGAGGCGACCGAGCCCCCCGAGGCGGGTGAACCGGCGGACACCTCCGCCGCCACCGAGCCCCCCGGACGATCCGAGCGGCCCGCAACGCCCGACCGGCCCGAAACCCCTGACCAGCCCGAAACCCCCGACCGTCCCGCCGGAGGCGATACCGCGTGAACGACGTACTCGACGTCGCCCTCCGGCTCATCATCGTCTTCGCGGTGTTCATGGTCCTCCCCCTCGTCGTCGGGCAGACCGAGCACAAGGTGATGGCCCACATGCAGGGCCGCCTCGGCCCCATGTACGCGGGCGGCTTCCACGGCTGGGCCCAGCTCGTCGCCGACGGCGTGAAGTTCGCGCAGAAGGAGGACATCGTCCCGGCCGAGGCCGACCGGCGTATCTTCCAGCTCGCCCCGGCCGTCGCCCTCCTCCCGTACCTGCTCGTCCTCGTCGCCATCCCGATCGGCCCGAGCGAGGGCGCGGTCGGTCAGGTGGTCGACGCGGGCATCTTCTTCGTGCTCGCCGTCATGGGCGTCGGAGTGCTCGGCTCGCTGATGGCGGGGTGGGCGTCGGCCAACAAGTTCTCCCTCCTCGGAGGTCTCCGCACCGCCGCCCAGCTCCTCGCCTACGAGCTGCCGATGCTGCTCGCCGCCGCCTCCGTCGCGATGGCCGCCGGCACCGTCTCCCTCCCCGGCATCGTCAACGCCTTCGAGTGGTGGTGGCTGCCCTGGCAGATCGTCGGCGCCCTGGTCTTCTTCGTGGCCGGGCTCGCCGAACTGCAGCGTCCGCCGTTCGACATGCCCGTCGCCGACTCGGAGATCATCTTCGGTGCGTACACCGAGTACACCGGCCTCCGCTTCGCGCTGTTCCTGCTCGCCGAGTACGCGGGCATCGTCGTCCTGTGCGGACTGACCACCGTCCTCTTCCTCGGCGGCTGGCACGGCCCGCTCGGTGCCGACGGACTCGGCTGGGTCTGGACGCTCCTCAAGACCGCGGTCCTCGCCTTCGTCGTCATCTGGCTGCGGGTGAGCTATCCCCGCCTCCGCGAGGACCAGCTGCAGAAGCTCGCCTGGACCACACTCATCCCGCTCGCTCTCGCGCAGATCGCGCTCACCGGCATCGTGAAGGTGGCGATCAACTGATGCCCCCGATCCCCGGCTCCGGCTTGGCCAAGGGCCTGGCCGTCACCCTGCGGACGATGACGAAGAAGACGGTCACCGCGCAGTACCCGGACGTCCAGCCCGAACTCCCGCCCCGCTCCCGCGGTGTCATCGGGCTGTTCGAGGAGAACTGCACGGTCTGCATGCTCTGCGCCCGCGAGTGCCCCGACTGGTGCATCTACATCGACTCCCACAAGGAGACGGTGCCCGCCGCCGCCCCGGGCGGCCGCGAGCGCAGCCGTAACGTCCTCGACCGCTTCGCGATCGACTTCTCGCTCTGCATGTACTGCGGTATCTGCATCGAGGTCTGTCCCTTCGACGCACTCTTCTGGTCACCGGAGTTCGAGTACGCGGAGACCGACATCCTCGAACTCACCCATGAGCGGGACAAGCTCCGCGAATGGATGTGGACGGTTCCCGAGCCGCCCGCGCTCGACCCGGGCGCGGAGGAACCGAAGGAGATCGCCGCCGCCCGCAAGACGGCGGAGAAGCTCGAAGCCCAGCGCGCCCAGGAGGCCGAGCGGGCCCGGCTGGAGCAGGCGGCCCAGGACGAACGGCAGACCGGGCAGGATGCCCAGGAAGAGGAGGGGAGGGAGTGACCCTCGCAGCTGCCGCGGTCCATCCCGGCTTCCTCTCCCCGACCGGCATCGAGATCGCCTTCGTCCTGGTAGGCGTCGCCACTTTCGGCGCGGCCCTCATCACCGTCACGACGAAACAGCTGGTGCACGCCGCCCTCTGGCTCGTCGTGGCGCTCGGCGGCCTGGCCGTCGAGTACCTCCTGCTCACCGCCGAGTTCATCGCCTGGGCGCAGGTACTGATCTACGTCGGTTCCGTCGTCGTCCTCCTTCTCTTCGGGCTGATGCTCACCAAGGCGCCCATCGGCCGGTCCCCGGACGCCGACTCCGGCAACCGCTGGGTGGCCCTCGGTGTCGCGGCGGCCGCCGCGGTCACGCTCGGCTGGGTCGTCGTGGACGCCTTCCGCACCACCTGGATCGGCCTGGACGGACCGGCGCAGGGTTCCACCGAAGTGACCGGAACCTTCCTCTTCCGGCACTGGGTGCTGCCCTTCGAAGCACTCTCCGTCCTGCTGCTCGCCGCACTCGTCGGCGCGATCGTCCTGTCCCGCAAGCGCAGTAAGGAGCTGAGCTGATGCACCTCGCCTATCCCGCCGTGCTCGCCGTCCTCCTCTTCTGCACCGGGCTGTACGGAGTGCTCGCACGGCGCAACGCGATCCTGGTCCTGATGTCCGTCGAGCTGATGCTCAACGCCGTCAACCTCAACCTGGTCGCCTTCGACGTCTGGCTCCGCGACGCCCTGCACTCCGGCCAGGCCCTCACCCTCTTCACCGTCGCCATCGCGGCAGCCGAGATCGGCATCGGTCTGGCGATCGTCCTCGCCGTCTACCGCAACCGCGGCAGCTCGGACGTCGACCGGCTCCGCGACACCGCCGAGACCGACGCCGCGGAGACCCTCCCCGGCGACGAAGACACCACCGGCACCGAAGACCAGGCCACTGCTCCGGCAGGGAAGGCAAAGAAGGCAGAGGCCACCGCGTGACCACCACGACCCTCGCCGTCCTCGTCCCCCTCCTCCCGTTCCTCGGCGCCGCCGCCGGCCTGCTCCTCGGCCGCACCGCCCCCGGTTACGTACGCCCCCTCGCGATCCTCCCCACCCTCGCAGCGGCGGTGCTCGCCGTGGTCGTCGCCGCACGCCAGGGCGGCGGCCCGGCCATCGACGCGTCGACCCGGCTCACCCCTACCGGCTCGGTCCCCATCGACCTCGCCCTGCACCTCGACGGCTTCGCCGTCCTCGTCGCCGTCCTGGTCGGACTCGTCGCGACCTGTGTGCAGATCTACTCGACCGCATATCTGCGCGACGACCCCCGCTACCCCTCGTACGCGGCCCTCGTCTCCCTCTTCACGGCCGCGATGCTGCTCGTCGTCTACTCCGGCGACCTGATGGTGCTGCTGGTCGGATGGGAGGTCATGGGCATCTGCTCGTACTTCCTCGTCGGCCACTACTGGGAGACGTCCGAGGCCCGCGCCGCCTCCCTCAAGGCCTTCCTGGTCACCAAGCTCGGCGACGTCCCCTTCCTGATCGGCCTGTTCGCACTCGCCGCCGACGCCGGCACCTTCCGCATCACCGGCATCCTCGGCGCCGTCGCAAGCGGCGGGCTCGATCACCCCACCGTCATCGCCCTGCTGCTCCTCGCGGGCGTCGCGGGCAAGTCCGCGCAGTTCCCCCTGCACACCTGGCTGCCCGACGCGATGGCCGGCCCCACCCCCGTCTCCGCGCTGATCCACGCCGCGACGATGGTCGCCGCCGGCATCTACTTCGTGGCCCGGCTCCTCCCCGTCTTCGCCGCCTCGGGCGCCGCCCTCGTCGTACTCGCCGTGATGGCGGCGGTCACGATGATCGGATCGGGGCTCGCCGCGCTCGCCCAGGACGACATCAAGCGGGTCCTCGCCTACTCGACCATCGGCCAGCTCGGCTACATGTCCGGTGCGCTGGCCGTCGGGGACCGCGGAGCCGCCGTCTTCCACCTCCTCTCGCACGGCGCGTTCAAGGCCGTCCTCTTCCTCGCGGCCGGTGTGGTCATCCACGCCGCCGGGACCAACTCGCTCACCACCATGTCCCGCATGGGCGGACTGGCGAAGCGCATCCCGGACGCCTACTGGACGATGACCGTCGCCCTTCTCGCGCTCGCCGCCATCCCTCCGTTCGCCGGCTTCTTCTCCAAGGAAGCCGTCCTCGTCGCCGCCGAACACACCGCGCTGGGCGAACGGCACGTCGCCCCGGCCGCCGCCGGCTGGACCGTGCTCGTCGCCGGACTGCTCGCCGCCGTGCTCACCGCCGCGTACGCCACCCGGCTCTGGCTCCTCGCCTTCCGCGGCCACGGCGCCGACGCCCCCGACCACGGCAAGCAGCCCGTCGCGATGACCGCCGTCCTGTGGGTCCTCGCCATCCCCACCATCGCCTTCGGACTCACCGTCGGCGGGATCACCGACTGGTTCGACGGCCACAGCCTCACCCCGTCCCTGACCACCGCCGTCCTCTCCACCGGCGTCGGCCTCGTCGGCGGCCTCGTCACCTACGGCGCCTGGCGCCACACCACGGCCCTCGCCGCCCGCGTCCCGGCCGGCGCCGTCGTCGCCCACCCCGATGCCGAACCCGCGCTCGTCGAGGCCGAGGCCATGACGCACCACGCCGCCGGCTACGGCGACGCCCCGGGCGCCCCCGACCCGGCCGACCCCGGCCGACTGCTGCTCGGCCCGCTCCACCCCCACGCAGCCACCGGCTTCCACCTGGACGCCGTCTACGCGGCGTTGTTCGTCCGCCCAGTCCAGGCCGCGGCGAGCCTCGTCCGCTTCCTGGACCGCGAGGTCGTCGACACCTACGTACGCGGCGCGGCCGCCGGCGCGCGCCGGCTCGGTACCGCCGTCCGCCGCGCCCAGACCGGCAATGTGCAGACCTACCTCACCGCGCTGCTGGCCGGCTCCCTTGTCCTGGCGATCGCCGCCGTCGTTTTTGCCAACGTCAACGCCGGGTCGTGAGCCGTGATCGATATCAGCGAATCAGTGATGCAGTTCCTTCTCGCGTTCATCGTCGTGGGTCCGCTCGTCGGCGCCGCGGCCGCTCTCCTGCCCGCCCCGCCCGGGCTGAAGGGAAAGAGCCCCGACCAGGCCGTGCTCCGCCACGGAGTGACCGTCACCGGCGCGATCCTCGTCGCCGCTATCGTCCTGGCCCTCGGCTTCGACCACGACCACCCGTCGAAGATGCAGGCCACCACCGACATCAGCTGGATCCCGGCGCTCGACGTCCGGATCCACCTCGGCATCGACGGCATTTCGCTCCCCCTCCTGGTACTGACCGCGCTGCTGACCTTCCTCTGCGCGCTCTACAGCTACTTCAAAATGCCTGACGGCCCCTCCCCGAAGGCCTTCGTCGCACTCGTCCTCCTCCTGGAGTCCGGCACCCTGGCGACCTTCGCCGTCCTCGATCTGCTGCTGTTCTTCCTGGCGTTCGAGATGGTGCTCATCCCGATGTACTTCCTCATCGCCCGCTGGGGCGGCGCGCAGAAGCAGGCCGCCGCCTGGAAGTTCATCCTCTACACACTGCTCGGCTCGGTGGTCATGCTGCTGGGCCTGCTCCTCATCGGGCTGAACAGCGGCACCTTCGACATGGTGGCACTCGCCACTGACAACGGCCGTGGGCTCACCTCGTCCGTGCAGGTCATCGCCGTTCTCGCGATCGGTGTCGGACTCGCGGTGAAGACTCCGATGTGGCCGCTGCACAGCTGGCTACCGGACGCCCACACCGCCGCCCCCACCGTCGGTTCGGTGCTCCTCGCGGGCGTCCTGCTGAAGATGGGCACGTACGGGTTCGTCCGCATCCTGCTCCCCGTCGCCCCCGACGGAATGCGGACCTTCGCGCCCTCCCTCGCCGCGTTCGCAGTCGTCGGCATCGTCTACGGATCGCTGGCCTGTTTGGCGCTGGCCCGTCCCGGCTCCAAGGGTGACCTCAAGCGCCTGATCGCGTACTCCTCCGTCGGCCACATGGGCTTCGTGCTCCTCGGCATCGCCACCATGACCCCCACCGGAGTCAACGGCGCGCTCTTCGCCAACATCGCCCACGGCCTCATCACCGGCCTGCTGTTCTTCCTGGTCGGTGCGGTCAAGGACCGGTACGGCACCGCGGACCTCGACACCCTCTCCGGAGCCACCGGAGCGGCCCTCTACGGCCGGGCCCCCCGCCTCGGCGGTCTCCTCGCCTTCGCCGCCGTCGCCTCGCTCGGCCTGCCCGGCCTCGCCGGGTTCTGGGGCGAGATGCTCGCCCTGTTCGGTGCCTTCGACCCGGCCGACGGCCTCAGCCGCCCCGCCTTCCTCACCTTCATGTCGATCGGCGCGTTCGGGACCCTGCTCACCGCCGCGTACATGCTCATCGTGGTACGCCGCGTCTGCATGGGCGACAAGCGCGAGGAACCGCACCGGATCGCCGACATCCAGACGTACGAATTCGCCGCCTGGACACCGCTCGCCGCACTCACCGTCCTCGCCGGGCTGTGGCCCGCCGTCCTCCTCGGCCTCACCGACCCGGCCGTGCAGAAGCTCCTCGCAGGAGGCAAGTCGTGACCACAGCGGCCGAGAGCGCCACCAGCCTCGTCCAGTCCATCGACTGGACGGCCATCGCGCCCCCCGTCATCGTCGCCGCCGTCGCCCTGGCCGTCCTGGTCGCCGACCTCTTCCTGCCGGAGGAGCGCAAGCCGCTGCTCGGCTGGGCGACGATCGCCGGTCTGGTGGCCGCGCTCGCCTTCCTCGTACCGCTGCGCGACGGCCACCACTCGACCTTCTGCCTCACCACGGACACCACCTCCACCGGGGCCTGCAGCTACACCGCCGACCACTTCGCCCTGATCATCCAGGTCCTCGTCCTCGGCGGCGCCCTGCTCACCGCGCTGCTCTCGCTGGGCGACACCCGCAGACTCCCGGCCGGCGAGTTCTGGTTCCTGCTGCTGTCCTCCACGGCGGGCGCCGCGCTGCTGCCCGCCGCCCGCGACCTCGCCACCCTCGTCGTCGCCCTGGAGGTCGCCTCACTGCCCGCCTTCGCCCTCGTCGGCATCAAGCGCGGCGACCGGCGCTCCTCGGAGGCCGCGCTGAAGTTCTTCCTCTCCTCCGTGGTGGCGACCGCGGTGATGCTGCTCGGGGTCAGCTTCGTCTACGCGACAACCGGCACCCTCCACCTCACGGAGCTCGCCACCCGCCTCGACGAGGTCCCCGGCCAGTTCGACACCCTCGCCAAGGCCGGTGTCGCCCTCACCCTCGTCGGCTTCGCCTTCAAGACGGCCGCCGCTCCCTTCCACTTCTGGGTCCCCGACACCTATGTAGGCGCCCCGCTCCCCGTCGCCGCCTACCTGTCGGTCGTCGGCAAGGCGGTCGGCTTCTCCGGACTGATCCTCGTCACGGTCATCGGATTCCCGTCGTACGCCGACATCTGGGGTCCGGCGCTCGCCGTCGTCGCCGCGCTCACGATGACCGTCGGCAACGTCGCCGCCCTGCGCCAGACCGCGACCCGCGCCCGCAGCGCCGTCCGGCTGCTCGCCTGGTCGTCCGTCGCCCAGGCCGGCTACCTCCTGGTGCCGATCGCGTCCGCCGCGTACTCCGGCGACGTGCAGATCGGCTCCACCGTCGCGTACGCCCTGATGTACGCCGTCGTGAACCTGGGCGCGTTCGCGGTGGCCGCCCTCGTCTCCCGTACGAGCCCGGACAACCGCCTCTCCGACTACCGCGGCCTGTACGCCACCCGTCCCCTCGCCGCCCTGGCGATGGGTTTCTTCCTGCTCTGCCTGGCCGGACTGCCCCCGGGCGTCATCGGCCTCTTCGCCAAGGTCACGGTCTTCTCCGCGGCCGTCGACGCGGGGCTCGGCTGGCTCGCGGTCGTCATGGCCGTCAACGTCGTGATCGCGCTCTACTACTACCTCCAGTGGACGGCGGACCTGTTCCGCGGCCCGGGTGAGCCCGTGCCCGCCGCGGCCCCGGCAGGTACGGCACAGGCGCTGCGAGTGACCTCAGCCGCACCGGTGTCCCTGACCGCCGCGATCGCCCTCACCGCCGCCGTCGGCATCGTGCTCTCGGGCGCCCCGCAGCTGGTGCTCAGGTTCGCCGCCGTCAACCTCTTCTGAACGTCCACAGGCCCCGCTCAAGATCGGCTTGCCCCGCGCGGGCCGGACAGGGCAGGGTCATGCCCGCACACCACGCATACGTACACACAAAAAGAGGAGCCGGGGCAGTGCTGAACGGGTTCAAGGATTTCATCCTGCGCGGAAACATCGTCTCGATGGCCATCGGGCTCGCCGTCGGAGCCGCGTTCACCGCAGTCGTCACCGGGTTCAGTGCCGCCTTCATCACACCGCTGATCGGCCTCGCGACCGGCTCCGTCGGCGACTTCAGCGCGGCGGAATTCTCCGTCGAGGGCGCCATCTTCCCGTACGGAAAGTTCCTCGCCCCCGCCTTCGCGTTCCTCATCACCGCCGCGGTCCTCTACTTCTGCGTCGTCGTCCCCATGGCGAAGGTCCAGAACCGGTTCGTGGCCAACAAGGCGGACGAGAAGGTCGACATCAAGGCCGCACTGCGCGACTGCCCCCGCTGCTACACCGAGATCCCGGCCGTCGCCTCCCGCTGCGCCCACTGCACCAGCGAGGTCGAGCCCGACCCCGAGGCACTCGCACTCGCCGGTCTCCCCGCCCAGCGCTGACCCGCGCCGCGCCGGCACCACCCGTACGGACCAGTGCCCGATCCGGCCCCAACAGCCGGACAGGCCCGCCCTCCGGCCGCACGCACAAGGGAACTAGCTCTCCTCGCCTGGCGTTGACCAGTACGGGAGGCTCCACTGGGGTGGAGCACCACCGAGCAAGGGTTCCCCTGCTGCACGACTTGGAGGGCGTACCGTGCACCGCCGGCACAACGGGCTGAGAACCGCCGTACTCCTCGGGGGCCTGTCAGCACTCATCATCGTCATCGGGAGCTTCTTCGGACGCACCGGTCTGATCGTCGCGCTCCTCGTGGCCGTCGGTACCAACGCCTATGCGTACTGGAACAGCGACAAGCTGGCCCTCAGGGCCATGCGGGCGCGCCCGGTCAGCGAATTCGAGGCCCCGCAGCTCTACCGCATGGTCCGGGAGCTCTCCACCTCGGCCCGCCAGCCCATGCCGCGGCTCTACATCTCCCCGACCCAGGCGCCCAACGCGTTCGCCACCGGCCGCAACCCGCGCAACGCCGCGGTGTGCTGCACCGAGGGCATCCTGCAGATCCTGGACGAACGCGAACTGCGCGGCGTCCTCGGGCACGAACTCAGCCACGTCTACAACCGCGACATCCTGATCTCGTCGGTCGCCGGAGCGCTCGCCTCCGTCGTCATGTTCCTGGTCAACTTCGCCTGGCTGATCCCGGTGGGCCGGTCCAACGACGACGAGGGCCCCGGCATCCTCGGCATGCTCCTGATCATGATTCTGGGACCGCTCGCCGCCACCGTCATCCAACTCGCCGTCAGCCGCTCCCGTGAGTACGAGGCGGACTCCTCCGGAGCCCAGCTGACCGGGGACCCGCTGGCTCTCGCCAGCGCCCTGCGCAAGCTGGAAGCCGGTACGAAACAGCTCCCGCTGCCCCCCGAGCCGAAGATCGAGACCGCGAGTCACATGATGATCGCGAACCCCTTCCGCCCCGGCGAAGGCATGTCCAAGATGTTCTCCACGCATCCGCCGATGGCGGAGCGCATCGCCCGACTTGAGCAGATGGCAGGTCATCGTCCATGAAGACAGTCCTGAACGTCATTTGGCTGATCCTGTGCGGCTTCTGGATGTTCCTCGCCTACATGGTCGCGGGACTCCTGCTGTGCATCACGATCATCGGTATCCCGTTCGGCCTGGCCGCCTTCCGCATCGGCGTCTACGCCCTGTGGCCCTTCGGCTACACGGTCGTCGACCGCCACGACGCGGGCGCACCCTCGTGCGTGGGCAACGTGCTGTGGGTGATCCTCGCGGGCTGGTGGCTGGCTCTCGGCCACATCACCACCGGGATCGCGCTGTGCATCACGATCATCGGCATCCCGCTCGGCATCGCGAACTTCAAGCTGATCCCGGTCTCCCTGATGCCCTTCGGTAAGGAGATCGTCCGGACGGACCAGCCGTTCGCAGCAACGTAGGGCGGGCGGGGGCTCTCCGGCCCCGGCCGATTGTCAGTGCCGTCGTCCACCATGAACGCATGGACGACACCGAGCAGTTGCTGACGGCCGTCGCGAAGACGGCGCACACCGCACCGCGGTGGGTGAAGCACGCGCTTCCGGCGACCCTGCCCGCCGAGGACGTCGCCCGCGCTGAAGCGGCGCTGGGTTTCACCCTGCCGCCGCTGCTGACCGCCCTCCACACCCGGATCGCCAACGGCGGCTTCGGGCCGGCGTACGGGCTGCTGCCGCTGACCGGCGACCCCGCCCCGGACGGGGAGCATCCCGCCGTCGCCCAGTACCTCGCCCACCGCCGGTCCGCGAACCAGGACGGGGAATGGCCGTGGCCGGAGGGCGTGCTGCCGATATGCAGTCTTGGCTGCGGCATGTACAGCTGCGTGGACTGCCTCACGGACCGCACCACCGTGCTGCTCTTCGAGCCGAACGCGGGGGAGCCGCAGCACGCCTGGTACGTGGAGCAGCCCGACCTCGCTTCGTGGCTGCGCACATGGCTGGACGGAGCCGGCTGGTACGCGGAGGACGCCGACGACGAAGCGATGGACCTCAAGCCCTGGCCGGACTACAACGACCGCATATGAGCAGGTGTGACCTGTCTCGCCTTCTTCGAGAACGGCAACCGCCGAGCCCCTGTCCGACGTCTTGGATTCCACAGCCGAACGAAGGGTAGGTTCGACACTATGATCATTATCGGGTGGATCGTTTTCGGACTGATTGCCGGAGTCATCGCCAAGGTGCTGCTCCCCGGCCGCGACCCGGGCGGGCTTGTCGGTACGACCCTCATAGGGATCGCCGGCGCCTTCATCGGTGGCTGGATCTCCTCGCACTTCCTCGACCGTCCGATCTCCAACAACTTCCACGACACCGCGACATGGGTCTCGGCCATCGGCGGCTCGCTGGTGCTGCTCATCATCTACCGGCTGCTTTTCGGCAACTCCCGGGAGCGTCACTGAACCCCGTCGCCTCTCAGGCGCTCAACCCGGTCTCGCGCAGGGTCAGATTGAGCCGCCCCCCGCTCATGCCCGTCGCGGGATCGGCCGTACCCGGATAGACCTTCGGCACACCATGGAACGCGAAGCGGGACTCCCCGCCGAAGACGAACAGGTCGCCGGATGCCAACTCGACATCGGTGTACGGCCGTCCACGGTCCTCGGTGTTGCCGAAGCGGAAGACACACGTATCACCGATGCTGAGCGAGACGACCGGCGCACCGGACCGCTCCTCCTTGTCCTGGTGCATGCCCATCCGCGCCGTACCGTCGTAGAAGTTGATCAGCGCGGTGTCGGGTGCGTACGTCTCGACCGGGCTGTGCGCCCCGTACGCCTCGGCCAGAGCCTCGCGCCCCAACTCCACCAGCCAGTCGGGGAACGGTGCGACCCGCGCCCCGTTCACATCGTCCGCGGTCCGTGAGTAGCGGTAGGGCTGCCAGTGCCAGCCCACGCAGACGGTCTGCACCGACATCACCCCGCCGCCCGGCAGCACCGTGTGCCGCAGCGGTACCGGAGTCCGCGCCCACTTCCGGCAGGCCCCGACCAGCTCCCGCTGACGCTCCACCGGCAGCCACTCCGGCACATGCACGGCCCCCGGTGCCACGACGGCCCGCGGCCTGGGGAAGAGACCCGTCATTTCTCCCACCACCCATCCTGCGGCTCAAGGGCACACCGCCGCCCCCGAGAGAACACGGCGGCCACCCGCCCGACGCCCCGGCAGGCAGCCGGCTCAGCGCGCCGCCGAGCCGGCCCGGCGCACCGCCAGGGCGCCTTCCAGCTCCAGAAGCCGCTCCTTGCGCTCCACGCCGCCCGCGTAGCCCCGCAGTGCCCCGTCCGCGCCGATCACCCGATGGCACGGGCGCACGACCAGCAGCGGATTGCGCCCGATCGCCGTCCCCACCGCCCGCACACCCGCCCCGGGTGTGCCGATCCGCTCGGCGATCTGTCCGTACGACACCGTCTCCCCGTACGGGACGGCGTCCAGCGCGGCCCAGACCCGCCGCTGGAACTCCGTGCCCCGGTTCTCCGCGTACGCGATGTCGAAGCGGGTCAGCCGGCCCGCGAAGTACGCGTGCAGCTGGGCGGCGATTCCGGCGAAGGCCTCCGGTGCGTGGATCCACCCGTCCTGGATGACCGCGGCGCCCTTCTGGCCGGGCAGGGAGAGCGAGGCCAGCGCCACACCGCCATCGGCGGCTGCCGACTCCTCGCCGACCAGCAGCAGTTCGCCCAGCGGGCTGTCGACGGTCCCATACATGGTCATGTCCGGCCTCTCTCTTCTCCGTACCGGGTGACGATTCGTCCGGATCGCCGCTCCGTACGGACAAGTCTGCGCCCGCCGGCCACGCGTGACCGGCGGGATTCGGACATCACGCCCGGCGGGTGCGGGGTGGGCCGGACCATGACTCCCGGCCTGTCACGCACCCCGCCCGGACGACCGGGAAGCAGACTTACCGGTAGTTCGCGAACTGCACGGCGAAGTCGAAGTCCTGGCCCTTCAGCAGCGCCTGAACGGCCTGCAGGTCGTCCCGGCTCTTCGAGCTGACCCGCAGCTCGTCGCCCTGGACCTGCGCCTTGACGCCCTTCGGGCCCTCATCGCGAATGATCTTCGCCACCTTCTTGGCGTTCTCCTGGGAGATGCCCTCCTCGATGGTGGCGAAGATCTTGTACTCCTTGCCGGACAGCTGCGGCTCGCCCGCGTCCAGCGACTTCAGCGAGATGCCGCGCTTGATCAGCTTGGACTGGAAGATGTCGAGGATCGCCTTGACCCGCTCCTCGCCGTTCGCCTCCATCAGGATCTTCTCGCCGGACCAGGAGATCGAGGCGCCCGTGCCCTTGAAGTCGTAGCGCTGCGAGATCTCCTTGGCGGCCTGGTTGAGGGCGTTGTCGACCTCCTGCCGCTCGACCTTCGAGACGATGTCGAAACTGGAGTCGGCCATGACGTGTGGCTCCTTGCGTCGAATGCTGGGGATACGACGCAAAGCCTAGCCACCGACCACGACCCCCGGGACTGATCAAAGAGGTGGCGGAGCACCCCAGGTCATCAGGTATCGTTTACGTCGTCGCCAAGGAGATCCGCTCAGCGGAGTTCCGAGGCGTCGTTCCAGGCGGTGTGCCCGAGTGGCCAAAGGGAGCAGACTGTAAATCTGCCGGCTCAGCCTACCCAGGTTCGAACCCTGGCGCCGCCACTGGAAAAGAAGGGCCCGTGACCAGCGGAAACGCTGACCGCGGGCCCTTCTCTGTATGCCCGATCACGATTGGCCGTTAAGCGGCGCTATGTACCGGTGTGTCTCACCCTGTTTCGCGTGCTGACCAGCTTGCGTGGGGCGGGCGTGGGGCAGCGTGGGGGCGCCTACCTTCCACCCCTCAGCGTTGCTTCGATCCGCTCGTTCGCCGTCGCCGCGGCCCCCTCCAGGCACTTGGCGTAGACGCGGAAGAGGACGGCCACACTGTGGCCGGCACGTTGCGCAACTACCTGTGGTTCCACCCCTGAACTGAGCCAGGTCGAGACAGCCGCGTGACGTAAGTCATACGGCCGCTTCGCGAGCAGGGAAGAGCGTTGGAGCGGCGTGAGGGCACGTGCGCGAGCTTCCGCCCAGACCTCTCCGTATCCGGTGTCCTGGATGAGGCCGCCGCGCTGGGTGCGGAAGAGCCGGCCGTCGTCGGCCGTGCCGTAAGCGGTGACATGCCACCGAAGCAGGGCGACCAGGTCAGGTGGGATCGGGATCGTGCGGACGGCTTTCCGGGGGCGGTGCTTGAGCCCACGCTGATCGTGGGCCTTTCCGCTGTCGGTCCATGCCGATCCGGACCGGGGGCGAGTCTCCCGCAGCAGCAGCATGCCCCATCCGCGACGGGGCAGGTCGCAGTCCTGGACGCGCAATCCGATCACTTCGGCGGGGCGTGCTGCTGCGTAGTACATGCACCCGAAGAACGCGACCAGCCGGCGGCCCCTGGCGCTCTGTGTCCGTACGGCATCGAGCAGGGTGAGAGCCTGGCGCGGGTCGGGCACAGTGGCAAGGTCCAACTCCTCTTCTACCTGCTCCGGAGCCTTCCACTGAACCTGGGGGAGAGGGTTCTGCGACAGGTGGCCCGCGTCGACCGCGTAGCCCAGCGCGTTGTGGAAGATGGCTCGCTTCCGGCGGATCGTGGAGGCTGCGGCGGTGCTGCCGTCCAGCTTCTTGGTCAGCGCGTCCAGAGCTGCACGTACGTGCATTCGGTCGGTCAGGGCCGACGTGGGCAGTGACTTCCGCTCGAACCAGGCGAGCACCTTGGCGACGTCCGCCGGGGGCTCCTCGGTGCGCCTGGTCATGTTGAAGGCCCAGCTGTACAGCGCGACGCGCACGAGCCCCGGATCGGCCATGCCCTTGGTGTCCGTGACCAGGGCCGGCGCAATGGTCGCCATGGCCTCGGCGAGAGTCCGCCGGGTGGAGCCGGGGGAGTGCGTCCACTTCATCTCGATGTAGTCGCGAGCGTGCTGGTACCAGCTCACTTCCTTGCGCTTCCGCAACTCCTTGACCGGCACTCCGGTGACCTCGTCGAAGGGCTCACCGGAGTGCACCGCCCGCAGCAATTCCGCGCGGCGCCCGTCGGCCAGGGTCTTCGTCCGGAACGTCTGTGAGTGTGGTGTCTGGCCGGTCTTCCAGCGCAGCTCGGCCGATGATTGGCCGCGATCCTTGCGCTGCCGGACGGACCAGATCCGTACGTCGTACGTGGGCATCGTGCTCCCAAGAGAGAGGGGCCCGCCGGATCGGCGGGCCCCGTGTGGCTGGCGGAGTGGGTCAGGCGGCAGCGCGCTGTCCGCAGCGCTCCCACCAGGCGTCCAAGTCGGCACGGCTCACCCGAAGATGGCCGTTGGGCAGTTTCTGGATGTGGGGCGCCTGCCCACGGGCGCGCATGCGGTAGAAGGCGGCGCGGCTCATGTCGATCTCAGCGAGGACTGCGGGGAGCTTGAGCATCTTGGGGCGTGCCACGGTGCGACTCCTTTTGGAGAGTGACGGGGTTTTTTCGAGCTGTGGGCCATTCCGGGGGCGCGTGTGTCCGAGCAGCTGATTTCTGCGTCATCGCGTCATCCGCGTCACTGATGGCCGCTGGCCTGCGGTTTTGTGGTGACGCAGCGGGCTGGGGGTGCGTCATTGGTGACGCAGGCGTGCGTCATGGGGTGACGCAGGTGACGCGGGATGACGCGGCCGAAGCCGTTCTGCGTCATCCCGGTTGCAGCAGCTCAGGGGCTGTTTCGGGCTTGTTGGTGACGCGGGTGACGCAGCCTTCCCTTTCTTAAGAAAAAAGAGAGGGGTGTCTGTTGTGGTGCGGTGCGCCTTAAGGCGGGATGGGGAGCCGCTTCGCGGCGCGACCACCGGGCGGCGTTCCGCCGAACAGCAAGAGGAGCACCCCGCCCCGTGCGGTGGGGGTGCTCCTCTTGCTTGTCCGTGCCGGCAGGGGATGCCGGTCAGGACGACTGTTGTTCGTGGTGCGGTAGAGCGGGGCGTCGGGTCATTTCGATGTAGCGGCCCTCTTTGGTGCGGCCCCAGTCGATGAGGACTCCTCGGGCGGCGAGGGTGGGCTGAAGGCGCTTGAGGCGGTCGGAGAGGACTTTGCCGGTGGTGGGCCATCCTTTGGGCAGGGGGCGGCAGTCGGCGCCGCTGTAGAGGCCGGTGAGGTTGTTCAGCCACTCGGACGACGTCATCCGCATGGCCGTGCCGGGGTCGAGGGTGGCGGCGTGCTTGAGGACGGTCTGCGCGAGCAGGTCGCCTTCGATGACGTCGTCGTTGAGTTCGTCCAGGCTGCTGCGATAGGCCGGGAGTATCCGGAAGCCGGTCGCGGCGTCGATCTGCGCGCACAGGTGCGCGAAGTCGGCCATCCGCAGGTCGCTGGGGATGTCGGCCTGGGTCGCCCGGACCTTGACCGTGAGGTCGAGGAGCGAGCCGAGGATGACGGGCAGGGCCGCTTCGAACTCCCGCCAGAGTTCCGCTTCGGTTCGCCGGATGCTGGGGCGCTCCAGGCGCAGTGGCAGGAGGCGTTCGGCGAGGTCGGGGCGGATGACGCCGACGTCGATGCCGGTCAGGAGCAGGGGGCGGCGGTAGCGGGAGCGGACGACGTCGCCGTCGCTGAAGAGGGCGCGCTTGATGCTTTCGGCTCCGGTGACGATGCAGCACATCAGGTCGGACAGGTCCGGGGCCAGGTGGGAGAGGTTGTCCAGGGCGGTGACCCATCCGGCGGCGACGGCCGTGATCAGGTTCTCTTCGTCCTTGGGTGCCCGGCGCAGGTCTCCGGTCATGCCTTCGATGATCCGCACCAGCATCCGGCCCGCGGTCGACTTGCCGGCGCCCTGGGGGCCGGTGAGGAAGGGGGCGGGGACGGGGACGGACGGTCCGAGGCAGCCGATGAGCCAGGCCAGGGCCAGGCTCTCGGTTTCGGCGGTGGCGAAGTTCGTCAGCCGCAACAGCTGGTCGATGCCCTTGCCCTCGGTGTCCTTGGCCGGCAGGGGGAGTTCTCCGGTGAGTTGGGTGCGCCGCCAGCACACCTCGCGCGGGTCGGGAACCTTGATCTCCCACCCGTTGGGGTGGATGCGGACGGACTGCCCGTCGTCGCGGCCCAGGTCCAGCCACGTCGCCCCGTCGTATCCGGGGGCGACGCGGATGTGGGTGGGCTGCACGTCCTGGCTGAGTGCGAGTGCTTCGATCAAGTCCAACGCCTCCTTGAGTGAGGTGCCGTTGAAGACGCCGACCCCGTCGTTGAAGAGGTCGACCATGAGTTCTTGGCGGTGGCTGCCGGTGGTGCCCTGGGAGCGGATCGGCCGGGCCACGGGGTGGCCGGTCCGCTGGGCGTAGACGGTGCCCTCGGTGGTGCGGAAGTACCGGAAGTGCGATTGCGCGTACTCGGTGATGACTTCGCGGGCCGGGGTCTTTTCGTCCTCGGACATGGCTCACATCCCCAGTGCGGTGCGGGCGTTGGTCCACGCGTCGTTGCAGTGCCGGGCGGTTTCGCCCTTGGTCTGAGCGGCGGTGAACAGCCGGGCGATATGGGTGTCCGTGAGGCAGCCGCACCGGCCGTGGGCCGACAGCACGGCAAGGAAGGTCCGGTAGACAGTCGCGTGCACGCCCCCGGCCGCCTCGGTGATGCGCTGCTCTGCCATCGCGATACCGCGCTCCAGGTAGGCGGGCATGCGGTGCCGGCACTCTCCGCCCCCGGCCGGCACGGCCACCCTGACGGCGTCCCGTGCGGGCCCTACCGGCGACGGCTCTTGGACGATCAGTGCGCGTACGGCTTCGGGCAGGGCGGTCATGGCCCCGGTGCCGGGGCCGAGCCATCGGGCGTAGGACATCGTGGACTTGATGTCGACGTCGTCGCGGACGCCGTTCGCGGAGGGCATCGCGCCCTGGTAGAGCCAGTGCTCGCCCCGCGTCGTCGGGACGACCCGTGTGGCGGGAAGAGTCCGGCGGGCCCAGGCGACGGCGTCGGCATGGTCAAGGTCGACGACGGCCAAGCCGACGCCACCGGGGTGGTAGGCCACCGCCCGAGCCTGCTCCCACACCGTCGCCCACTGGCGTCCGGTGAGGATGCGCGGGTCGGTGGTGGCAGCGGCCCACCCGTGGCAGGGGCGGCGGCAGTTGCACGGGCCAGATACCTTCATGTTCGGCCGCCCGCCGCATGCGTTGTCGCGGCAGGCATCGCAGTTCCCGAACGGCAGCTTCCCCGCCCGCAGCGGCAGTACCGGGATGCCGCGTGCGGCCAGGTCGAGGGCGGTTTCCAGGTGGGTGTTCATGCTGCGGCCGTCCTTTCGTGGGTGAGGTACTGCTCGGCGATCCACTGGGTGTAGGCGGGCGGTACGGCTTGGCGGGCCTCGACGTTGGTCATCCAGGTGCAGCCCATGGCGTCGGCGTAGGCGCGCTCGCGTTTGTGCTCGAAGACGAGCAGTCCCTTGTGGTGCCAGCAGGGCGGCACCAGGTCTCCGCCGCCGCCCCAGGAGGTTTCGAAGGCGCGGTGGCGGCGGATGTTGAGTCCGAACTGCGACCCGCACAGGAGGTAGTCGGGGCGCAGCGCGCCGCACCAGGAGGCTTCGGGGACGTTCTCGATGACCCAGGGGCGGCCGGTGGCTTGCATGGCCTGGCGGCCGGCGGGGATGAGGTTTTCGTGGTCGTCGCGGTTGCCGCGCCAGGCGGTGACGCGGGCGAAGTACTGGCAGGGCCAAGACCCGTGGATGAGGTCGAAGCCGGAGCCGTGTTCGGTGACGTAGTCGACGGCGTCGGCCTGGACGAACTGGAAGGGGTAGTTGGGCATCGGGTTGATGTCGACGCCGACGATGTCGTATCCGGCGAGGTAGTAGCCCATGGACAGGCCACCGGCTCCGCAGCAGGCGTCCAGGAGGCGTAACCCGTTCGGCTTGCGCAGGGGCAGGACGCGGGCGTTCACGCGGCCACCCCCAGCAGCGCGAGGGCTTGGAGGGCGGCGGTGCCGATCCACTGGGTGTAGGCCGGGGGGATGCATTCACGGATGCCGTCGCGGGTCATCCACGGCACACCCATGTCGGTGCGGGCTTCGGAGACGCCGGAGAAGTTGCCGACGTAGTGGGCGAAGTGCCCGGCGGCACGAGGGCGCCCCATCTTGGTGAGCGGGGCCAGGTGAGCAGGGTGCTGGGGCGGGATGGCAGTGAAGCCGCGGGTCTCGAAAAGCCGGTGGCGATAGGTGCGCATTCCGAACGCGGCGGCGCACATCGTCAGCGGGTTGCGGAGCCGCGCGGCGGCTTCTTCCACGTTCTCGATCACCCACGGGCGGCCGGTCGCTTCCAACGCGGTCCGGGTGGGGGTGATGAGGTCGGGGTGGGTCCGGTGCTGGATCTTCTGCGCGCGGCTGTAGTGCTGGCAGGGTGGGGACGCGTGGATGAAGTCGAAGTCCGTGCCGTGTTCCCGGACGAACGCGATCGCCTCGGCCTGGATGAACCGGTAGGGGTAGCGGGGCTGCGGGTTGATGTCGATGCCTGTCACGTCGAAGCCGGCATCGGCGTAGCCCTTGGCGGCGCCGCCCTGGCAGCAGAACAGGTCGAGTAAGCGCGGCTGGTGGCCGGGCGCTCGCCGGATGTCAGTGGGGTGGGTCATGCTGGGGATCTCCAGTTCGCAGTGGGCTGGTGAAGGGGCAGCCGCGGTCTTTGGCGAGAGGCGGCTGCCCCTTCGTGGTGGGTGAGACAAAGGGGGAGCGGTGACGACTGCTTGGCTGGTGCTGGCTGTGGGTGACGACCGGCAGCACGGCGGCAATGACGGCTACGACGACGACCCGGCGAAGCACTACAGCTGGGACAGCACCGTCCCCAACCACGGCCGGCTGGCCGTAGGGGATGTGATTGCGCTGTGGGACAAGAAGCAGCTGATCGGGGTGTCCGTCATTCAGGCCATCGACACCGGGACCGCCGAGAAGACGACGTACTTCTGTCCTCACTGCAACAAGGCGGACTTCAAGCGCCGCTTGCGGCAGAAGCCGGTGTGCCGGTGCAACCAGTGCGGAGCACTGTTCGATGCACCAGGTGAGAAGGTCCGGACGGTAACGACGTACCGGTCCCGGCATGGCAAGACCTGGATGGATGGCCAGGGGCTGCTGTCCGGGCCGGAACTCCGCGCCCTGTGCGATTCGCCGGACTCTCAGCTCAGCATGCGGTCTGCCAGGTGGGAGAAGCTGCGCGACGCGCTCCTGACAACCGAGCAGGCAGCTGCGGTGAGGGCTCTCAAGGCAGGACCCCGGTCACCCATTCCGGGAGGACACAAGACCCGGGAGGTCCAGGTTCGCGTAGGGCAGGCGGAGTTCCGCAAGGCACTGCTCGACGAGCAGGGCGAGCACTGCGCTTTCACCGGGCCGACGCCGGCCGCCGCACTGGAGGCCGCGCACCTGTACAGCTTCGCCGAGAGCGGCGAGCACCACGACTACGGTGGGCTGCTGCTGCGACGCGACATCCACAGGCTCTTCGACTTGGGCCATATTGCATTCGACCCGACCACACGGACACTCGACGTCGCGGACAGCGTTGGCAGTTATCCGCTGTACGGGCAACTGCATGGCAAGACTGTGGCCTTCCATCTGCGCCCAGAACACGAGATGTGGCTGGCAGCGCATTGGCACACCCACCGGTCGGAGCCACAGCCGCAGCCGACCCGCGGGACACCTACGCCATGAGGCGTCAGTTGTGGAAGCGGTCAGATGTGGGGTGTTGGTCGCACCAGTCCTCGGCGCACACTTTGTGGACCGGTTCGCGGTCGTGGCTGCGCAGGGGGGTGGGCTTGCCGCAGAGCACGCACGGCAGGTTCCGGGTGGCGTCGAAGTGGCGGGCGTCCCGCCAGTCCAGGAGCGGCATGCGGAATCCCTTCCTTCACTCACTCAGGGAGGCAAAGACACCCCCTTGGGTGAGCGCTCAGAGCGGGGTTTCGGGGCTGTGACCTGGGATGCCTCCCTGCCTCCCTGAACATCATTTGTGCAGGTCAGGTCCAGGGAGGCGGGTCAGGGAGGCGGGTCAGGGAGTTCTCCCTGACTCCCTGACCCGCCGGGGGTGCGCCTCCCTCTACTGGGAGGCGGAAGCGGAACCGTCCGTGTCGCGGTTGGCGAGGGCCCGGGCGACGCGTTCGCGGCCGATGACCATGCGCCCGTCGGACTTGTAGGGCTCGGCCGCCGTGCCGTCCAGGACCCGCTTGAGGTCGGCGTGCGTCCAGGTCCCGTAGCTGTCCTTGGACAGCGTGGCGAGGCGCTGCAGCACGTCCTGAGTGAAGACCCGCTTCGCGTCGCCGATGACGGTCGCGATGTCGGCGAGCGCGTCCCGCCCCTCACCCTGGTCGATGACGTGCAGGGTGGTGACCCCGTCCCGCAGTGCCTTGGCGCGGTCGGTGATGGCTTCGGCTGCGTCGTCGTTGATGTAGTGGGTGCGCACGGTGATGGATGCCTGGCCGGCCGGGATGTCGATGCCGTCGGACGCGACGACCAGGGTTCCCCTGTCGAGCCCGGGGCGGAGCAGGTTCGGTGCGGCGCCGCCGTCGACTGCCTTGTCTCCCAGGGCCATGCGGGCCTGGGACTCGGTGCCGAGCGCGAGGGAGGCGCGGGTGTGGGCGCCTTCGCGGACGAGCTTGGGCAGGTTCTGGTCGGTGGGGTCCTGAGTGCCCTGCCACATCAGGACGTTGACCGCACGCCCCTGGTTGTGGACTTTGCGGACGGCCATGAAGTACCGGGAGTTGGCTTTCGAGCCGCCGTAGGGGCGCTTCTCGTCGTCCTTGACCGGGCACATGAACGCCACCTGCGCCTCATCCACCAGCACGACCAGAGCAGGGAACTTGGTGCCCGGGGGTGCCTGAAGGCGGCGGTTCATCTCGTCCACCGCCCCTTCGACCATCTCGGTCACCTGGATCACGTGGTCGTCCGTCGGCCCCTGGATCAGGGTGGTGGCCAGGCCGTCGAACATGGCCCAGTCCCCGATGCCCTTGAGGTCGCCCATCAGGAACTGCACCGACTTGTCCAGCGCCAGCCACAGGGCCAGCGAGCGCAGCGCGACGGTCTTGCCCTGGTTCGACAGCCCCGTGATCAGGAGGTGGCGCTGGTAGAGGCTGATCGCGGCCGCGTCCCCGCGCAGGTCCTGTCCCCATGGCGCGCGGCCCTTGGCATAGTCGGCAGTCAGGGTGTCGTCCGTGGTCAGCGGCGACGGGCCGATCGGCTCATCGAGCGCGCCGCTGTCCGCGACCCAGAGCCGGACTGTGCGGGCGGCCTGGGGGATGGTGATGAACACTTCGTGCTCATGCCGGGACAGGTTCTCGGCGAGCTTGCGCCGCTTGCCCTGGATCTCGTTCGTCGAGACCCCCGACGGCAGCGTGACGTCCACCTCGACACCACATCCAGCGATCCGGATCGGGCCGAGCATGGACGCGCCGGCGTCGCCCATGTCCTTGATGGCGTTGCGCAGCGGAGCGATGCCGAGGTTGCGGAGCGCGAGGACGACGATGGATGGGGTGATCGGTTCCCCGTCGCTGCTGCGGACGTTGGCGGGCAGGGCCCACTGGGGTGCGGCCTGCTGGTTCTTGCCCACCGCCCACAGACCGAACAGCACCGCCCACGGCCCCAGGGTGACCAAGGGCCCCCAGGTCACGGTGATGATGAAGATGATCCAGCGGACCAGCTCAATCAGCGCCATGGTCGGCGCGGCGACGTCGTTGAAGTCCTTGTTCGCGACGGCCAGCATGATGCCGAGGATCAGCAGACCACCGGCGGCGATTCCGGCGCCGGCTGCGATGCCTTTGGCCGCGTCCATGGGGGCGGTGAGCAGGTCCATGCGGCGGCGGTGGCGTTCCTGGCGGAAGCGCTGCCCGCGCTCCTCCCACTCGGCCGCCGCCTCCATGTTCCCCGCGGCTTCAGCCGCACGCAGCAAGCGCTCATAGCGGGAAGCGGTACGGCCCTCCCAGGTGCGCCGGGCCACGATCCGTGTCCCACCCAGCACGTAGAGGCCGTGGCGGGCGGTGGCACGGCAGGCGGTTTTGGTGTGGTCGTGGGTGGCCACGGTGCGGATCCCCCGCGCGGAGCGCACCCACAGAGGCACAGACGGCTTTTCATCGGCGGGCGCTGCTACAGCAGCCGCCGGGGGTCCTGCGGGCGTCTCAGGGGCGTTGGTGGGGTCTTTGAAGAGGTGGATGACGTTCTCGGACATGCTGGTGTCTCCCGTCAACTCCCCCTGATCCGGGGGCAGTAGGGGTGCAGTGGTGGGGTGGGTCAGGCTGCGGCGGCGGAGGGCGCGACGCGCTTGGCGAGGTGCTCGGCCCCGTATGCCTCGCGCTCTTCCTGCTCCAGGCAGCGTTCGTGCTCGCGGTTGTGGCGGCGGGTCATGCGCTCGACTCCGAGGTCGTTGCGCAGACCGGCGATGAGCCGGTCACGGACGCCCTTGCGGCTGGTCTGCATGGCGTGGACCAGTTTGTGCACGAGCGTGATCGCGAACGTGGCTTCGTTGGGGTGCTGGTCGACGTTGATGACGATCAGGACCCCGCCGTCGGCGAGCGGGACCGCCCTGCCGGCCGTGTCGCGGGCCAGCCGCTTCGCAGCCCGAAGTGCACGGGACTGGATGCGCTTGTCCGTGCATCCGGCCGTCTCGAACTCGGCGGCCGTGGTGACGTCTGCCAGCGCGCGCTCCGACGTCAGGGTGATCTGTACATCGGGCATCTTGCCGGGCACGGCCCGCTCCACGACCCTCACGGCCTCTTCGGCCAGGCGCTGGGCGGTCTTCTGGGTGGCGCGGTAGCCGGACAGCTTGTGTGTGCTCACGGTCAGCTTCACGTGCGTCGTCTCCGTTCATCGCCGCAGCTCACGCGGCAGACTCGATGGACAGACCAGAGGGGGTGCGGGGGGTGCCTCAGCGGCGCCGACGGGCACGGGACACGGACTTGGAAGCCGCCTTGCCCTCGGTACCTCCGAGGGACTTCACGACGGTCACGACGCCCCAGGCCATGACGGCCGCGAGGAAGGCGAGCATCGCGAGGTTCGCCGCAATCGCGGTGAGGACACCGACCAGGAGCGGGCCGAAGTACACGCCGGCCGCGACAGCCCCGGCACCGACACCGGAACCGAGCGCGATGCGCTGGACCGTCCGGTCCGGCGGGGCCTGGTGGATGTGCTGGACGATCTGCTGCGGCGCCTGCTGAACGGCCAGGGTCGCCGGGTCGGCGTAGGCGTAGGTGCCGTCCGGGAGCTGCACCACGGACAGCGGACGGTGCGCGGGCAGGTTGGGGTCCATGCCGGGGTCCTTCCGGGTCAGGTGTTCGGGGAGTCGTGGCAGGGCACGCACATGCCGAGCGAGCGTGGGATGCAGTAACCCGCGTCGCGTCGGCAGTTCGGGCAGGTACGGCGGGCGGTCATGGCCTTGGCCAGCGCTGCGGTACGGCCCGGTGTCATGGGCCGTACGGGCTTGGCTTGGTCGATGCGGTAGAGGTAGGCGACCAGCGGTGCGCGGCGGCGGCGCGGGCGGTGGACCACGGCGGCGACGTCCTGTCCGCCGGGCCGCAACCCCAACGCCCGCAACTGCCTGCGGGTCGCATATCCGTCCGGGGCCAGGCGCCATCGGTATTCGGGCAGGGTGGCCATCAGGCGACCATGCGTTTCCACGCGGCCCGCAGCCTGACTTCGGATGCGGAGTGGCCGGCCGCCCGGAAGCGGGTCGCCATCTCCCGGTACGACAGGGCAGGCGTTTCGCTGTGCCGGATGCGGTCGACCACCGCGTCCAGCGCCTCATCTGTGAGGGCGCCGGCCGACTCCAGCTCGAACGCCGATACCGGCTCCGTGGGGCCCCAGACCGGGAGTTCCCAGCGGGGTGTGACGCCGGGTGTGACGCGGGTCGTCACACTGGTCAGCGCCCGTCCGGTGCCCTCACCCTCACGGGCCGTTTCCAGCGTCGACCAGGCCCGGGAGAGGGTGTTCGCGGTCTTGGCCTGGACGTGTGCGACGCGGGCACCGGCCTGCGTCACAGCCGTCAGCCGGGTCTCTTCCGTGGCGGCTTCCGACCGGAGCCGGGCACGGGCCACCGCGGCTTCGTCGCGGGCTTCCTGCTGAATGCCCTGGATCGCCTCCAGCGCCTCACCGGTGAGCGCGGTCCGCTCCCACAGCCCGTGGACCAACCACAACGCCTTGGCTGCGATGGGCAGCCAGGCGACGGCCAGCCACGCGCCGGTGGATGCTTCGGCGGTGAGAGCGTGGGTGATCAGGACGCCGGTGGCGATCAGTCCGAAGGACCAGCCGACGGCGGTGACCGTGTTGCTGTGGTCGCCCTGCGCGGCCAGGCGGCGTTCGTAGGCGAGGGTGGCAAGCCATCCGCCGTCGATCCCGAGACCGACGACCAGGGCGACGGGCCACGGCATCGCCGTGCCGAGCCACATCACGACCACGGCCAGGGTGAGGACCATGGATACCGCAGTCATGGCGACGGCGGGCAGAACGGTCTTGGCGTTCATGCGGCACCCCCGAGGGTGATCAGAGCAGCGAGGACGAGCAAGGCACCGCCCGCGCAGGTCAGGTCGACCGCACGGCGCAGGCCGGTGAACTTGGTGACCGCCAGGCGGGACAGGCCCGCGACGTCCGCGCTGAGGTCGCCGGACAGGGTGGCGGGGATCTGCTCGGCGGTGAGCGTGGCCCACAGCGGGAAGCCGTGCCGGCCGCGAAGGTTCGGGCGGACCGACCGCAGCAGCAGACCAGCCGCCACGACCAACAGCCCCATCCCCAGACCCCCCACCACGTAGGCGGGAACGTTCAGGGGAGCGTCCTTGGCGACGGTCCAGGCACCGGCCAGGAGCGCGCCGACGAACGCGAGAAGCAGCCCGGTCTTGGTGTCCGTCCGTGCGATCTCGGCCTTTACCTCCGCGTGCGCGGCGGTGAGAGCCTGCTGAGGAGTGAGAGTGCTCATGCCTCTACCCCCGCCACCTGCGACGCGGCCTTGTTGGCCAGAGCGCGGCGAGCGGCAAGCACCTTGCGGCCGGCCCGCCGAATCCGCCGCTCGTCCACCTCGTTCGCCGGCCGGTCGATGGTCATGATCTGCGCGTCCAGCAACTCGACTTCCGCCCGGATAAGCGGCATCTCCAGCTCGATCGCGTCCAGCTCGGCGACCGGCGGCTCGAAGTCGAGCGAAGCGGCCGTAACAGTGGCCTGAAGTGCAGCGATGGTCTTCATGGGTTGTTTTCTCCTAGCGGTAGGACGGCCCAAAACAGCGGCCCCGGTGTTAGAGCACCGGGGCCGCGCGCCGTCTGCGGGTCGATCGTGGCTACGAGCGACCACGGCGACCCGGCACCGCAGCCCGCCGAAGAGGCAGGCCCGAATGCCGGGCACCGTGAGCGCTGGTGCAGGGGTTCGGTTCTCGTGTTCGCTACGGCGCTGCTCGTTCCGGGGAGTTCCGAACTCCCGGAAGTTGTCGCAGTTTCGAAGGTGTGTCGTAGCGGTTCTTTAGAGCCGATGGCGTGTCCCCCATCTGGGGTGTGGGGCCGGCGTTTGCTGCGCGGGCCCGTTCTCGATCGGCTGGTCTCCACTCGCCTCGGCCGGAACAGTCACGGCCGTACTGACGCGGTGGATCACGCTGTGCAGTTGTTGAGCCGTGCAGGCCGAAGCAGCCCAAAGAAGGGCCTTCTTGCTGTCTCCGCTTCGTTCTCGGCGACATGCTCAACATAGGCAACCTGCTTAGGCAGGTCAAGAGGGTTGAGTGAGCTGTGCGTGTTGGGCATGTTGGGTAGGATGAGTCCATGACCCTTGACCCGGACGACCCGCGACCGCCGTATCAGCAGGTCAGTAGCTCTTTGCGAGCTGCGATCCTCACGAAGAAGGAAGGCTTCACGCCCGGAGATAAACTCCCCTCCGGTCCCGAGCTGGCCAGGAGCTACAGCGTGGCGCGTGGCACCGTGGACAAGGCTCTGGAGCTGCTGCGGAGTGAGGGGCTGATCATCACTCGCCAGGGCAGCGGGTCATTCGTGCGGGAACGCACAGAGCGGCCGGTGGGGCTCCGTCCTCACATCGAGGCAGCGTTCGGCGAGCAACAAGTCACCCTCGACTTCGCTGGCTTCTCCAGTGAAACCCTGTACAACGCAATGCAGGAACCGTTGGACAAGATTCGCTCGGGTCGACTTACCCCTGAATCGATTACGGTCCGGCTGCTCTTGCCCGACACGACTGTGCCTATGGCGGTCCCGGTGTTGGTCGATGGCCTTCAGGATGATCCGGCCCTGCGCGACCGAGCTCGTAACATCGGTCTGACGAACGCCGGCGGCATCAAGCATTCCGTTGAGGTGCTCGCGGAATACGGCCTGGTGAAGTCTGTGAACGTGGAGGTGCGCGTTCACCGGGCGTCCAGCCTCTTCAAGCTCTACATCCTGAACCAGCGTGAAGCTTTCTTCGGGTTCTATCCCCTGCGGGAGCGGTCGCTCTCCGTCGAAGGCGAGTCCCGCACGTTCTTCGACGTAACGGGCAAGGACACGACGCTCTTCCACCATTCCGCCGGACCGGATGATGCGTCGCTCGGCTCTCTCTACCTTCAGCAAGCGCAGCTCTGGTTCAACAGTGTCTGGAACACCATCTCCTACGAGCGGAAGCCATGAATACGACCCAGCTCACCGACGTGCTCCGCCCCGTCAAGCATGTCTTTCTCGACTTCGACGGCCCGGTTTGCTCCGTCTTCGCTGGACTGCCCGCGCCCGCTGTAGCGCGCGGGCTGTTTAAGGCTCTCCGCCCTGCCCTGGTGCCGGGAGATCCTGACGGCTGGGCCACGGAGACTGACCCGCTCGCGCTCCTGCGGAGCGTCGCAGAGGGGCGGCCGGATCTGGCAGTCCAAGCAGACGAAACGTTGGTGCGCTTGGAGATGGAAGCCATCGCGCTTGCTGAGCAGACCGCCGGCGGGGAGCCTGCCATTCGCGCCTGCGTCGAAACGGGTCGCTCGGTCTGGATCATCAGCAACAATTCGGGGGATGCAATTCGTGCCTACCTGGCTGATCGCGGACTCGATGGCGCAATTGCTGGGGTGTTCGGCCGCGTGCCGGGCGATCCGACATCCATGAAGCCCAACCCGCGCCTACTGCTCGATGCCCTGGCTGCCGCATCTGCCGCGCCCTACGAGTGCATCTTCATCGGAGACGCGGCACGCGACGTGCAGGCAGGCAGCGCCGCTGACGTGGCGACCATCGGCTATGCCAACAAGCCAGGTAAGGAGGCCGTGCTGGCGGCGGCAGGGGCTGTGGCAGTGACCGATTCCATGAGCGCCATCGCGGACGCACTCGGATGACGCCTTCTTGGTCCGAGCTGCCGTCTCTGCCTAGGTCGGATTCTCCGGTGGAGTCGCGGTGTCGTTGCCGAACACGTCCGGATCCCGGCCGCCTTCGGGCCTCATGCGGGGCCAGACGGCCGCTGGCCCTTGAGCGTGGGGGCCCGGGGCGGGCGTGGACGAGATGTGCTGACCTGCGAGCCTGGCACTTCGGGCATCGATAGTGGGTTCTACTATCGGCACTGGCTCACATCTCGGCGGGAAGGCGGTCCCTATGGCTCCACGCATGCAACAGCGGACGCTGATCCTCACCCTCGGAGAGATCGCGCGCACGGCCGAGCAGGGCAGGTTCCGGATCTCTAGCTTTTCCCGGCCCATGGTGTGGGGACCCAAGCAGATCGCTGCGTTCTTCGACTCGGTCTACCAAGGGTTCCCAGTCGGGATGCTGATGGTTGCTGAGGAACCAGCACAGGCCGAAGACGTGGACTTGGGCGGGCTGATCGTCCACGCACCAGATGATTCTAAAGCATGGACGATCATCGACGGCGTGCAGAGGCTATCGACGATCATCGGCGCCTGGCAGGCGCGAGACAACTCACGCTACGCACTTTGCTTCGACCTTGAGCGGCGGGCATTTGTGCCAGGAACAGCAACGCACTTGCTGATGCTGCCGATTCCTGTTGCTGTGCACCCGAACCTATTGCGAGCATGGCTGACTGAACGCCCTTTTCTGTCCGAGGAGCAGCGAGGAGAGGCCATAGGTCTAGGGAGCCGATTGGCCTCTTACGAGATCCCGATGTTTGTAATGGCTAACTTGAAAGACCGCACTGTCAGCCACGAATTGTTCACTCGTATCAATCGCGGAGGTGCGCAGCTCTCGCAGGCTGACGTCGACAGAGGCCGGTTGCGTCCTAGGGAGCGTTCCTTTGGTCTGGCGCAGGTTATGCGGAGGACCGCGGCACTCGGCTTTGGCCAGCTTACTCATCAGTCGGCCACGCAGTGTGTGTTGGCAGTCCTGAAGCCGCATGCCGATATCCCCTCAAGTGCATCGACATTGCTCCGCAAATATCGCGAAATCTCCCCGGAGACGAGACGAGAAGCGGAGCAGGCGGCACTTGAGGCGCTCGGAGTGACCGTTAGTTTTCTGCAAAGGGAATGCCGGATTCCGCACGCACGGCTACTTCCCGTTGAAGCTACGATTCCGGTGCTGGCGCGCTTCGTGCATGCGTTTGGTCGGCCAGGTGTGCGGGAGAGGGAACTCCTGCGCCGCTGGGTATGGCGTGCAGGTGGACGTCTGGCCGAAGACGTCGCCATGGGCGCAATGGCGCGAACACCGACGAAGGAAGCTGAGAGGCTCCTGAATAGCCTGCCGGTCCGCGGAAAGTTGAATTATCAACCAGACCGGTTCGGGACGGATATTGAATATCCCGAAGGCCGCATGAATGCTCTGGGAATGCTTGGGGCGCAGCCTATGTTGATCGCGCCTACGGGACAGTTCAGAGAGCTGCAAGGCGCACCGCTCGCGGATAGTCAAATCTTGACACCTTGGTTGGATGACGGGGGAGAGGTCTTTACGCCGCTCCTCCCACTGGACCTGGTCTCTGATGCCACAATCGGATGCTTTGTTCTGCATCCCCGCGTGCCACCTATGGATCTATTGAGAGCCATTTTGAACCTGCCGTCAGGAAGTGAGGTTCTTGATGGACATTTCATCGACCAATACGGTCTTGCCCTGCTGAGGAAGGAGCGGTTCGAAGAATTTTCCGCAGACCGAGAAGCTACCTTGGAGAAGGCAATTAGGCGTCGTGTGCAGTCTTTTGCTCGATGGGGTTTCCGTGACGCGGGCCGCCTGCCGACCCTGAACGACATCACAGGAGATTCCAATGGCCGCTCAGACGACTAGAGCCCGTGTTCTGCTCGGTGATCGGCGAGTCGGCACTCTGCACTACGTGCAGGGCCGTTCGTTCTTCGAGTATGAGGACCTGGAACCCGATCACCCCGTCTTCGGACTCACCTTCGAATACGACCCTGACGTTGCAGCCCAAGCAGTCACCGGAGTCCCCAGCTGGTTTGCCAACCTCCTGCCGGAGCGAGAGTCGGCACTACGCAGGATCTACAACCAGCAGCTGGGTCGCCGTGAGGTCCCGGATTTCCTGCTTCTGGTTCACCTCGGACAAGACCTTCCTGGCGCTGTTCGGGTAGAGGCGGAGGCCGAGCTGCCTGGTGAAATGTCGGAAGCGCTGGAAGAGGCACGCACAACGGCTTCCAAGCAGTCGCCAATAGGATTCTCCCTCTCCGGTATGCAGCTGAAGTTTTCGATGCGTCACGGCGGAACTGGGTTCACCCTGCCATCTGCGGGGGATCTTGGTGAATGGATCGTGAAGCTTCCCAGTGGCCGCCACACGGACCTTCCCGCGAACGAGTATCTCGTTATGTCCTGGGCGAGATCGATCGGCATCGATGTCCCCGAGCATCACTTGATTCCTCTTAACTCCTTGAGTGGCCTTCCTGAGGAATACTTCGAAGGTGGAGAATCGGCTTTCGCGGTCCGTCGTTTCGACAGAACATCCGGCGGGCGTGTTCACCAGGAAGATTTTGCGCAGGTCTTCAACCTTGTCCCGGCTGACAAGGACCGAGGTCGTCAGGAACTAATTGCGAGGGTCCTTCTCGAAAACTGCCCTGAGGACTTTGATGAGTACCTGCGGCGGATCGTTTTTTGTATTGCAGTTGGAAACAACGATGAACACCTTAAGAACTGGTCCCTGCGCTACGCAGATGCTCTCACCCCGCGCCTGTCTCCTGCTTATGACCTTCTCTCGGTCACCTCTTATGCGGCCTTTCGTAAACAAGGGCTCACGCTGTCCATTGATGGCCAGACAGACATGAGGTATATCTCCAGGGATCATTTCCGCAGGTTCGCCGAAGGTCTCGAAGATCATGCTGTGGACCCTGCCCACGTCCTTGACGTGGTGGATGCAACTGTGGGCGAGATGCGGGAGTCGCTGCCGACTATCTCCCAGATTGAGGGTGCTCCAGACGCCGTCGTTACGCATCTCAAGGAGCGCTTCAACCTTCTTCCTCTGCTGCGCTGAAGAGAAAGCGGCGTTCGTTCTACTTCAGCGCCGGTCGTGCGAGAGGGTGTCATTGACGCAACCGAGGTCATTCCTGAGCGCTGTCTCGCATCTTTGCCGCCAAGCCCACGCTGTGGGGCAGCCGCGGAGTGATGCCGACGCCCTTGCTCATTCGTGCTGATCAGGGAAGATTCCTGCGCGGACTGTAAGGCTGCCGACGCGTACATTCGACATACAAATGACTCGCCACGCCTGCCAACTGGGGCCGGGGATTTGTCGTGATCTAGCAGACGAGGACATGGATGGACGCGAGAACAGAGCGACGTCGTGAAAGGCGTCGCTGGACGTAGCTCGTGAGCTCCCGCTTGGTGGCGAGAGCTCACGGGTCTGCTGGGTTAGAGGTGCAAGGTAGTTGATTTCGGCTGGCGTCGTGCGGTACCGGGGCGTAACTGAGCGAGGGCACCCACGTTATTGCCGGCGCAGCCATCGCTTGTTGCGGCGATTGGCCTTGGAGCCGCTGCCCTCCACGATTTCGGTATTTGGCTCACCGACTTCCCAGGACGACTGCTCGCCGTAGGCGAGAGTCCCCGCTGGCTGCCCCGCCGGAGCGATTGCGTCCGTCGCAAGGTAGCGCTCGGAGCGGGCGGATGTACCCGCCACGAGGTTCTCGGCTTGCCGCTGCGCTGCCTCCACCACCTGGCGCGCGCGGCGCTCGGCGTCGCTACGCAGCTTCTCCGCTTCCAAGCGGAGCAGTTCCGCACGGTCCTCGATCTCCCTGAGACGCTTCTCCGTCTTGGCTTGACGCGACGCGAGGTCGCGCTCGGACTGATCGCGGCGCTTGGCGAGGTTGGTTTCGAAGTCGGCGGCAGCCTGGGCAGCCTTGGCGCGGGTCTCCTCGAAGAGAGCGTCTGCCTGCCCCCGCTTCGCCTGAGCATCCCGAGCTGCCTTGGCAAGGATGAGGGAGGCCTCATTCCTGGCCGCCGGGACGAGGGCAGAGGCCTCCGTCTCGGACTGATCGCGGCGCTTGGCGAGGTTGGTTTCGAAGTCGGCGGCAGCCTGGGCAGCCTTGGCGCGGGTCTCCTCGAAGAGAGCGTCTGCCT
>NZ_JBHVWN010000032.1:80857-85783 GCF_042882275.1 Streptomyces sp. NPDC058231
GCCCCCGCTTCGCCTGAGCATCCCGAGCTGCCTTGGCAAGGATGAGGGAGGCCTCGCTCCGGGCTTCCGCGACGATCTCAGCGCACTCCGCTTCGGTCTGCTCTCTGAGGCGGGCGGGGATCTCCCCCGCACCCCTTCCGGCCGCGACGGGGTGGGCCCTGTCGTCGATCAAAGTGCGGTCGGGCCTGAAACCCTTCAGGATCTCTGTCTCGGCAATCGGATCGCTGAGGGCCAGATCCGCACCGATGCGTCCGAGGATCGTGCGCGCGAGAATGTCCGGCAGCCACCCGCGGTGGTGAAGTGCAATCGTCGCGGCCTCTGGCGAAACGGTCAGACGTGTAGTCAGGTCCGTCAGAAGGTCGTTCACTGAAGGCCGCTCGTCCGGCTCTTTCCGTAGACACCAGGAGAGAATGTCGCGGAGCTCTGGGGGGACCCGGTCCATGGCGGCTTCCTGGTGAACGATCCGGAACAGCAGTGAGTGCACGGCTCCGGAACCGAACGGCCCTTCGCCGGTCGCGGCGAAGACCATCATGGAACCCAGGGAGAATACGTCGCTGGCTGGGCCGACCGGCCCATCACCGGATATCTGCTCGGGCGACATGAAGGAGGGCGAACCCATGGTTGTGCCGGTCCGAGTGAGCGCGGAGGCATCGGATGCGCGGGCGATGCCGAAGTCGATGACACGGGGACCGTCGGACGCCAGGAGGACATTGGACGGTTTGAGGTCGCGGTGGACAAGCCCAGCTCCGTGAATGGCCTCCAGTGCTTCGACGACTCCTGCTCCGAAGCCGAGGACGGAGGCTGTGGGCAGAGCGCCGTGACAGGCCACGGCATCGTGCAGTGAAACGCCCGGTATGTAGGCGGTAGCAAGCCACGGGGGCGACCCCTGCGGATCGGCGTCCACCACCGGAGCGGTGAACACGCCGCTGACCCGGCGGGCGGCTTCCACTTCGCGGGCGAAACGACGCTGGAACTCCCGGTCTGATGCGAAATGTGGGTGGATCACCTTCACCGCGACAGCGCGACCACCGGGTGAGCGCCCCAGGTACACCCGGCCCATACCTCCGTCCCCCAACCGACCCACGATTCGATAAGGCCCGATCGACGTCGGATTGATGTCGCTCAAGGTCTCCCCCCCCGCCCCTAATTGCTCTCACCCCTGGTTGTCTGCGAGAGAGCCTAGACTTGTGCCCCCCCACTGCGCGTCAGTGCTTGGCTTTCTTCCAGTGGTTGGCGACACTCGCTGGCGCGCCTCGGTACTCGCACGCAGGGCACATTTGCCAGATCCCTTGGTCCTCTGCCTCCTCGACAACAGAGTTGCTGGAGTCGAAGCCGTGGTGCGCTAGCAGCCGGACAACGGAGTTCCCGTAGCGAGTGGCCAGGACAGCAGCTTCTGCGATCTTGTCGTGGCCTTGCCGGAAGTAGGCCCCTTGGCCTGTTGTCAGTCCGCATCCGCACCAGCACTTGCCAGTTGCAGCTGGCTGGTTCTGTCCGTTGGGGAGAGTCATGTCCCAAAACTAGGCAGTCTCCCCGCGGGGCGAAGCGGTGTTCGTGGAACTTGGGTGCTGGCTTCTGTTTCGTGCGATCGGCAGGGGACGCCGGTGCGCCGGAGACGCCGCTGACCCGCGACGTCCCCGCCGTCTCCCAGGTCCAGCGAGTGACAGGTGGTGCATCCGCCAATTCACTGGTCGACGGTGCGTGGGGCACTCGTGGGGCAGTGAGGCCAAGGCAGACGTAAAGAGGCACGTCACGACGTTTTTGTCGCGCGGACTGTAAATCTGCCGGCTCAGCCTACCCAGGTTCGAACCCTGGCGCCGCCACAGGACGGGAAACCCCCGCTGACCTGCTGACACAGCAGATCGGCGGGGGTTTCTGCGTGCTCCGGACGTGGCCCGGGGGAGGGGCTGGGGACCGCGCCGCGCGGGGCGGTGATCGTGGGATCGAGGGCGGGGGCTCATGCTGTCTCCCGGGGCCGGCAGGTGCGCTGGGACCAGTTCAGGACGCTGCGCAGAGTGGCGCGGCACTGGGATGCCGGGAGTCCGGCCGACTCACCTGCCCTCTGAAATGTCTCCTCCACCTCGTGGCGGGTGAGGTCGCCCCATCCGACGAAGCGGTCCACCTTGCGGGCACTCTCGAAGAGTTGCGCCTCACGGCCGCCCTCTGCAGTTCCTGCCACGAGGGCGGTTTCCCGGATGGAGTCAGCCGTCGAACCAGACGACCAGGCGGACTCCCTCGTCGCCGTGCAGGTCTGCCAGCGTACGCATGACCGACCAGACGGCACCCCATTCGCTGTCGGGCACGGCATGCTTCCGTTGTAGGCGGCCGATGCGGAAGAGCCGGTCGCCGTCCGGCCACTCGGTGTTCTCGGGATAGACGCTGCCTGCGCAGTAGAGCTGCCGGGCATCGGTGAGGCCGGAGAGTTCGGCAAAGCGGGTGAGGCTGGAGTTCCGCCCGTGCATCTTCCAGCCACCGTCAGAGCTTCGGCGGTACTCGTGAACACAGCCATCGACCTCGTTTGCGACCTCGTCCCAGTCGGCGGCTGCCAGCTCCGCCCAGGAGATCCAGGATTCGCCGTGCAGCTCATCACTCCAGGGCTCGAAGTCCCCGAAGGCAGCGTATTCGCGCCCGTTGTGGAGATGCGAGAGGTCGATGACCTGGGTCCATGCGCGATCGTCCTCGTCCAGCCAGCGATCCCAGCGGCACTCGATGAAGCCGTGAATGTCTGTCCCCATGCCCGGCATTGTTCTCCGTCGGCATGAGACGGGCGACGGCATTTCTGGCTCCTGGCCGGCCGAGCGTGCAGTCCCTCGGGCCATGCCTTCCCTCAGGCGCGCCCCGAGAGCACCTACCGGCGGAGGAACCGCAGCTCGGACGTACCAGGGGGAAGGGGGAGCCCGCTGTAAACATGAACCCCGGCGAAGCCCACCCAACGCAACAGTCGGGCCAGCGGTCTGCCCACACGCCCCACAAGCGAAGAAGAGCCCGTCAGCAAGCTGACGGGCTCCCGCGAAAAATCGAGGCTAACCTGCCATCAGGTCAGATCGTCGGTGTGTCATCGACGATCTCCTTGTGCGGTTCGACAATGAACCTCCAGCCATCGCTGGGCTCCAGGAACCGCACTCGGGTCGGGTAGATGTCCAGGGCACGGCGGTCGCGGTTTTGGCTGTTCGTGTTCTTCCGCCCCCGGGCCGGCTCCTCGTACAGGTCGACCTTGACGTCCGGCACCGCGACGGTCTCCTCGCTCCAGCGCTGAACGATCCCCGCGCCGAACGCGTCCCGTGCGGCGGAGTAGAGCGACTCCAGGGATTCCTTATTCCCGTCAGGCACGAAGAGGGCAAGGTTCAGGAGGACGCCGGCACTCTGGAGAACCTCGATTTCTTCCCCTGCCTTGTCGGCAATCCAGATCCCGCGCTCTTCGACATTGTCCGGGAGAACATGAATTTCCTTACCGAAGATCGTCCTCGCAGTGAAGGACCCTCCCTCGAAATTCTTACCCGGCCTCGTAAGGAAGGCCGGGGCGTAGCAGTCGAGAGGAAGACCATCCATCTCCGCCGAGACGAAGATTCCGTCCTGGAGGCCCAATTCCGAAACCTCTCCGACCGTAAGACGTCGAGCCGTGACCTTCTCGGTATTCACGCCATTCCCCTTTTTTTGTGGCGTCCTGTAAATTCATTAGGACTATACCATGAAAACGAACGGCCAATCCCTTTACGCACACCTTTGCCCTCGTGCCAGTACAGTCAACCCGCCGAGTAGTTTCTTCCGACAGAACAGCAGGAAAACCCTCTCGCATCGCCAGCGAAATATAGCCCCCACAGGGAAATACGGTGAGGTCCAAGAGGTGGCTCACCGTAAAAGCCCAAGTCCACTGCTGCAGGAGCGGCGTTGCCCTGAGCTGAGCGTTGCATATCAGCCACCGACCACAGTTCGGGGCTGCAGGTTCTGATCCCCGCACCAAGCGGTAACTCGTCGGAAGGTGCGGTAGGTTGGTGCGCCGCTCGGGGGCCGGTCGGTTGCCAGCGCAGCCTCAGGGTGGCGCCACCTCCAACTCTGATTCACCCCCTGAGCGGGGAGGAGAATTCATGCGCTTCCTGCGCACTCGCGTTGTGCCGGCCGCTGTGTCTCTCGGGGCGGGTTTGCTACTTGGCCTAGTGGGTCCCGTGGCTGGGAAATGGGATAATCCCGTTTGCGTCGCCGTGAGTACTGTTTTTTCTAGTGGTTGGCCGTGGGCTTGTTATGCATTCTTGGTGGGCTATTTCCGCCAATCCAAAATCGAGTCAGCGTTGCTGCCGTCTTTGGGGTTGGCTATCGGCGTAGTCGCATACTATCTTTTCAAGGAAATGAACCCCACCATTCCGGCTGGAATGGAACCTGCCGCCTCCGTTCCGGCCGGAATGGAATCTGGCGCCTCCAGCGAGGGGCATATTCTCGTGTGGGGAATAGTGGCTTTCGTTTTTGGTGCGCCTGTGGGAGTCGTGGGGAACGTAGCGCGAACGCCCGGAGTCGGTGGCCTTCTGTTCCGCCTGCTTGTTCCATTGATCGCCTTCTTCGAGGCCACTCAGCGCTTGAGCGCAGAGGCTGACTCGCGAGGGATTACGTTCTCCATGACCTGGAACGCGATTCGCGTTGCTGCAGTCATTTCCGCTGTCGCTCTCGTCGGGCACACAGTGTGGAGCTGGCGCGCTCGACGCAGCCGCCCCGAGGGGTGGGCGGAAGGTGGCGTGTCAGCAAAGCGTCGCTAACTAAGACCGACCGGCAAATGGATCACTTGAGGCGTCGGGTGGTGGGGCGGCCATCCCAGCGATAGCGGCTCGTCGAGCGTCGGATGAGGATGCGGAGCGTGACGAAAGCGGCGGCGAGGTAGAGGTAGAAGTCCACGGCGCTGCCGTCCTTCTCCGTGCAGCGCCGCAGCTTGCCGTAGCCGTT
>NZ_JBHVWN010000033.1:0-1395 GCF_042882275.1 Streptomyces sp. NPDC058231
GCGGGGGTGCGGTCCCTCCCTCACTCCCCGCCCCCCGCGGGCCCCGCACCGCTTTTCCCCCGGGGGGGCGGGGGCCCCCGGGCCCGTGCGCCGGGGTCAGGCGTGCAGCAGCCCCATCACCTTCCCCACCACCGGCAGGTCGTTCAGTGCACCTCCGCTGGTCAGCGGGTCGGTGATGATGCCCGTGGTGATCGGCTTGAAGTCGGCGATCTGCGCCCCCACACCGTTGGTCAGCGGGTCCACGCCCGTCTTGGCCAGCGGGTCGAGCTGCAGCCTCGTGGCAGGCGAGATCCCGTTCCCGAGCGCCCCGGTCAACGCGCCCGTGGTCGCGTCACCGACCGCATCGAGGGTGCTGTCGGCACCCGTGACGGGCGCCGCGGGCACCGTCGCCGCCTGGGCCGCGGCTCCTCCCGCACCGAGCGCGGCTCCCACCGCGGTGACGGTCAGACCCGCGCGCAGCAGTGCCCGGCGCCGGGATGTGGACAGTGCGTGACGTGCCATGTGATTCCCACCTGATCGATACCGGTCCAGTAATCATCTGTGCGCGTAGAGTAGTTGAGGTGTGATGCTGGATACCAACACGGGCACCGGGGGATCCCCTGCGCGGGTCAATGCCTCACACTCGTGTCCTGTGAGTTCCCAACCGATCCCGACCCGCGTCGTGCTGCTCGCGGGCCCCTCCGGCTCCGGCAAGTCCTCCCTCGCCGCCCGCACCGGCCTCCCGGTGCTGCGGCTGGACGACTTCTACAAGGAGGGCGACGACCCCACCCTGCCGCTGGTCCCGGGCAGCGCGGACATCGACTGGGACTCCGCGCAGTCCTGGGACGCCGACACGGCGGTCTCCGCCATCGTGGAGCTGTGCCGGACGGGGCGTACGAACGTCCCGGTGTACGACATCGCCACCAGCTCACGGGTCGATCGCGAGGCGCTCCACATCGAGCGGACGCCGCTCTTCGTCGCCGAGGGCATCTTCGCTGCGGACATAGTCACCCGGTGCCAGGAGCTGGGCGTCCTGGCCGACGCGCTGTGCCTGCGCGGGCGCCCGACGACGACGTTCCGCCGCAGGCTGCTGCGGGATCTGCGCGAGGGCCGCAAATCGGTGCCGTTCCTGCTGCGGCGGGGGTGGCGGCTGATGCGCTCGGAACGGCGGATCGTGGCGCGGCAGACGATGCTGGGCGCCCATCCGTGCGGGAAGGAAGAGGCGCTGGGACGCGTGGCGGCGGCCGCGGCAGGACGTTGCCGACGGGTGCCGGCGGCGCGCGAGGCGGGCTGAGGCCTTCCGTTCGGATCACATGTCATGGGGGAGGGCGGGGGCCGCCCGGCGCCCCCCCCAGCAGGCGGCTTGAACCCTCACCCCTGCCCCCAACCGCGTGGGGGACGGGGTGTCCGGGAGGG
>NZ_JBHVWN010000033.1:1405-84504 GCF_042882275.1 Streptomyces sp. NPDC058231
GGCGGCGGCCGCGGCCGGAGGTGGCCGCGGGGTGCGGGCGGCGCGGGGGGGGGGCGGTGGCGTTCCTTAGGCATCACGTGGCTGGGGGGTGGGCGGCCGCGCCCGCCCTCCCCCATGACACACCGCGGGGCCGGACAGGACCCCCCGGCCCGTCCGACCCCGCTGCGTCCCCCCGCGGACCCACCGCCTCCCCCGAAGCAGCGGACCCCCGCTTTCCCCCCGTACCCCCCGTTTCCCCCCGCTGCCTCAGGCCACCAGCTCGCCGAAGGACTCCTCCTCGTCACGGCCGAAGCTCAGCACCTCGTCCTCGCGCAGCCGCCGCAGCGACCGCCAGATGCTCGACTTCACCGTGCCGACACTGATGTCGAGTATCGACGCGATCTCCGGGTCCGTACGGCCCTCGTAGTACCGCAGGACCAGCATGGTGCGCTGGAGTTCCGGCAGCCGCGCCAGCGCCTGCCAGAGCACGGCGCGCAGTTCCGTACCGCGCATCGCGTCCGTGTCGCCCGCCGTCTCCGGCAGCTCCTCGGTCGGGTATTCGTTCAGCTTGCGCCGGCGCCACGCGCTGATGTGCAGGTTGGTCATGGTGCGGCGCAGATACCCGCCGACCGCCGCCTTGTCGCTGATCCGGTCCCACGCCCGGTACGTCGAGAAGAGGGCGCTCTGCAGCAGGTCCTCGGCCTCGAACCGGTCGCCGGTCAGGTGGTAGGCGGTCGCGTACAGAGAGGCGCGGCGCTCCTGGACGTAGGCCGTGAACGCCACATCGGCGTCCGAGCCCTCCGTCCGGGGCCCGCGCTCCCCCGTGCCCCCTCCGTACGCGGCTCCGCCGTCCGCCCCCGCGGCCGGCTCGACCACCGTCATGCAGGACGGGTGCTGACGGGCCCCGCGGACGCACGCCCGCCCCGCCCCGAGTTCCCGGCTCCGCTCGAGCAGGGAGGTACCCACTCCGGCGGCGGGCTTCTCGGCGACCCTGCCCACGTCGTGAAGACGCGTGACAACTGCGCTCGTGGTGCTGCTGTGCAGTGCGTTCATCTCGCGCCCCCCGTCGGTGGAGTCCGTCCGTTCCCTGTGCCAATGAGCTTGCACGGGCAGTTTCATGGCGTTGTCCGCCGACTGTCACAGACCTGTCACAGGGCCTCCCACCGGTGTGCCGGAGGTATGAGAGCGCATCAAGTGTCGAACTGAGGCTCCCCCATGGGCCAGAATGACCCCCGTGCCTTTCCTGTTGCTGATCGAGGACGACGACGCCATCCGCACGGCCCTCGAACTCTCGCTGTCACGCCAGGGCCACCGTGTGGCCACTGCGGCGACAGGAGAGGACGGCCTGCAGCTGCTGCGCGAGCAGCGGCCGGACCTGATCGTGCTGGATGTGATGCTGCCCGGCATCGACGGTTTCGAGGTGTGCCGCCGTATCCGGCGCACCGACCAGCTGCCGATCATCCTGCTGACCGCGCGCAGCGACGACATCGACGTCGTGGTCGGGCTGGAGTCCGGCGCCGACGACTACGTGGTGAAGCCCGTGCAGGGCCGGGTGCTCGACGCCCGGATCCGCGCGGTGCTGCGCCGCGGCGAACGCGAGTCCACCGACTCGGCCACCTTCGGGAACGTCGTCATCGACCGTTCCGCGATGACCGTGACGAAGAACGGCGAGGACCTGCAGCTCACACCGACCGAGCTGCGGCTGCTGCTCGAACTGAGCCGCCGCCCCGGACAGGCCCTGTCCCGGCAGCAGTTGCTGCGCCTGGTCTGGGAGCACGACTATCTCGGTGACTCCCGGCTGGTCGACGCCTGTGTGCAGCGGCTGCGCGCCAAGGTGGAGGACGTGCCGTCCTCGCCGACCCTGATCCGTACCGTGCGGGGCGTGGGCTACCGCCTGGACTCGCCGCAGTGACGGCTGCCGCCGGGCGCGGCCTGCTCGCCGGACTCCGCTGGACCAGCCTGCGGCTGCGTCTGGTGGTCGTGTTCGGGCTGGTGGCCCTGACCGCCGCGGTGTCCGCTTCGGGGATCGCGTACTGGCTCAACCGCGAGGCGGTGCTGACCCGTACGCAGGACTCCGCCCTCGGGGACTTCCGGCAGGAGATGCAGAACCGGGCGGCTTCGCTGCCCCTGCACCCCACCAAGGACGATCTGCAGAACGCCGCGGTGCAGATGGCCAGCAGCAGCCCGGGCTACAGCGTGCTGCTCGTCGACACCCGTGACGGCGGCAAGCCGATCGTGGGCAACTCCGATCTGGACACGTTCACGCTCGACAACGTGCCGGTCTCGTTGCAGCGGCAGGTGAACAAGAAGCAGCGGGTGGAAGCGGGCAACAAGTACCGGTATCACCTGTTCTGGCAGCGCACCTCGATCCGTGGCACGCCGTATCTGGTGGCCGGCACGAAGATCATCGGTGGTGGTCCGACCGGCTACATGCTGAAGTCCCTCGACCAGGAGCGCCAGGACCTCAACTCCCTCGCCTGGTCGCTGGGGATCGCCACCGGTCTCGCCCTGGTCGGTTCCGCGCTGCTCGCGCAGGCCGCCGCGACGACGGTGCTGCGCCCGGTGCAGCGGCTCGGCGACGCGGCGCGCAAGCTCGGCGAGGGAAAACTCGACACCCGGCTCGTGGTGTCCGGTACCGACGAACTCGCCGATCTCTCCCGTACGTTCAACAACGCCGCGAGTTCGCTGGAGAAGACGGTCGCGGACATGAGCGCGCGGGAGGAGTCGAGCCGCCGCTTCGTGGCGGACATGTCGCACGAACTGCGGACCCCGCTCACCGCGATCACCGCGGTCGCCGAGGTGCTGGAGGACGAGGCCGACAGCCTCGACCCGATGATCGCGCCCGCCGTACATCTGGTGGTCAGCGAGACCCGGCGGTTGAACGACCTGGTGGAGAACCTGATGGAGGTCACCCGTTTCGACGCGGGTACGGCCCGGCTGGTCCTCGACACGGTCGACGTCGCCGACCAGGTCACCGCCTGCATCGACGCCCGGGCCTGGCTGGACGCGGTCGATCTGGACGCCGAGCGCAACATGATGGTCCGCCTCGATCCGCGCCGGCTCGATGTGATCCTGGCCAATCTGATCGGCAACGCGCTGAAGCACGGCGGTTCACCGGTACGGGTCTCGGTGCGGACCGACGGCGACGAACTCGTCATCGAGGTGCGCGACCACGGACCCGGTATCCCCGAGGACGTCCTGCCGCATGTCTTCGACCGCTTCTACAAGGCCAGTGCGTCCAGACCCCGCTCGGAGGGGAGCGGTCTGGGCCTCTCGATCGCCATGGAGAACGCGCACATCCACGGCGGCGACATCACCGCCGCGAACTCGCCGGACGGCGACGGCGCGGTCTTCGTCCTGCGCCTGCCGCGCGACGCCGAGGAGCTCACCCGCGCCGCGGAGACCCGTGCGGCGGAGTGCCAGGACGAGAAGGGCGACGCGACGTGATGCGCAGGAACCGCGGTACGTACCGGGCGCGCCGCCCGGCGGGGGCGCTGGCCGGTGCCGTCGTCTGCGCCGTGCTGGCCGCCGGATGCGGGATCAGGACCACGTCGGTGCCGGTCGACGCCGGGGCCGCGCCGTCGCGCGTGCCGTGCTCGATGTCCGCGGAGGACGTCAGCGCGCAGGCGCTGCTGGGCATCCCGGTCCAGATCTATCTGGTCTGCGCCTCCCAGCTGGTCACGGTGGACCGTGCGGTGCAGGTCTCCGACACGAAGTCGGACCGGGTACGGGTGGCGCAGTCGCTCCTGCACGAGCTGCAGCAGGAACCCGACGACGCCGAGCGGCAGGCGGGGTTCTCCACCGACGTACCGGCCACCCTGCAGATCAACGGGGCCCGCCGGGGCGATCCGGCGGGCGCGCTGCGGCTCAGCGAGCAGCCCGAGGACCTGCCGTCGGAGGCGCTGGCGCAGCTCGTGTGCACGTACGCGGAGAGCGAGTCGCTCGTCTCGGACGGCAGCGTGCTGCTCGGCGGTCCGGGGAACTACGCGCCGCGCGGGTATCTGTGCACCTCGGAGACGAAGACCCGGCCGAAGGCCGTGCCGACGCTCGGCGTGTCCCAGCTGTCCTGAGGTTCCCGGCCGGTCCGCGTACCGCCCTGCCGGTTTCCCCGGCGGGGGCGGAACCGATCCCGCCGGTAGTGGCGTCTTGGGAAGCGTGCGTCAAGGTTCGGACGGTCAGGCCGTCATCCGCTTCCGCGCGGCCGGGGTGTTTCTCCTCCTCGCGCATCTGCTGCTGGTCGGGTGGCTGGCGCTGCGCCCGCTTGACGTGCCCTGGACGACCGCCGCGAATCTCCGGCCGTTCGCCGGCATCAAGGCGGACCTGTCCCTCGGCCCGTCCGTGGCGGCGCACCGGATCGGTGCGGGTCTGCTGCTGCTGGCGCCGCTGGGCGTGCTGCTGCCGATGGCCGGCGGCAGGCTCTACGTCTCCCCTTGGGCCTCGCTGGCACGTACGGTCGCCGCCGGGGCGCTGATTTCGTTGGTCATCGAGCTGGCGCAGACCGGGGTGCCGGGCCAGGTCGTCGACGTCGACTCGCTGCTGCTGAACACCGTCGGGGTGGCACTGGCCCACCTGCTGGTGGTGCCGACGTGCCGGACGCGGCTGCGGCGGCGGAAGCAGCTGCGGCGGGTACCGGCGGCACCCCGGCCCAGGGACGATGCGGCTCAGGGGTCGACCCCGACGATTTCCAGGGTCGGCATCGCACCGTAGAGCGATGTTTTGCCCCTGTTCGCGGAGCCACCATGGATGCATCGGGAGCGCGACGGAGCCGCTCCCCGTCCCACGCTTCCGAAGGAGCCCACCATGGCCGCACTTGCCCGCCCACGTGACGGACGCATGATCGGCGGAGTGTGCGCAGCGCTGGCACGGCGCTTCGGCACCTCCGCGGGAACCATGCGGGTGATCTTCCTGGTCTCGTGCCTGCTGCCGGGCCCGCAGTTCCTGCTCTACCTGGCGCTGTGGCTGCTGCTGCCGGCCGAGAAGTCGCCGGCCGCCACCGCCTGGTAGCCCCGGACGCACTCGTGGGGCGGACCCCCGACCGGGTGTCCGCCCCACGGGCACGACTACGGAGTTCAGCCGCCGAGCGGGATGCCGTTGGTCGACAGTCCGCTGCTCTTCACGCCACCGGCGGGCAGCCCGCCGAGCAGCCCCTTGGCCGGGGAGGTGACGTCGTGGATGACCTTCGTCTGGCCGCTGCCGAGCAGTTCGGTGGCCGCGTCCTGGAGCGGCAGGCCCTGGGTGGCCGTCCCCAGCACGGGGCCCGCGAGGGGCAGGGCTCCGGCCGCGGTGTCGACGGGCAGCGCGGAGGCGGAGGCGGTACCGGCGGCGGCAGCGGCGAACGCGGCGCCGAGAACGGCGACACCGAGAGTCCTTGCAGCAGACTGCTTCATGTGAAATTCATCCTTGGGGAAGGGGATGTGAGCGGCTCTGCAAAGTAGCCACCCCGTCTCCCGTTCCGCAAACCTCCCGGAACACGCCGAACGGCCGGGATCTGATCATCCCGGCCGCTTGTCACAAGAACGCGAATCAGCCCGCGGAGGAAGCGAAACCGCTGGTCGTGGCGGTCTGCTCGAAGAGCCACTCGGACTTCAGCTCGGCATATCCGGGCTTGATGACGTCATTGATCATCGCCAGACGTTCATCGAAAGGAATGAATGCTGATTTCATCGCATTGACTGTGAACCACTGAATGTCGTCGAGCGTGTATCCGAATGTCTCGGTCAACCGCTCGAATTCCTGGCTCATGCTGGTACCGCTCATCAGCCGGTTGTCCGTGTTCACGGTGAGCCGGAAGTGCAGCCTCCGCAGCAGCCCGATGGGGTGCTCGGCGTACGAGGCCGCGGCGCCGGTCTGGAGGTTGGAGGTCGGGCACATCTCCAGCGGGATGCGCTTGTCGCGCACGTACGAGGCGAGGCGGCCGAGCGTCACGCCGCCGTCCTCGGCGACCTCGATGTCGTCGATGATGCGGACACCGTGGCCGAGCCGGTCGGCGCCGCACCACTGGAGCGCCTGCCAGATCGACGGCAGCCCGAAGGCCTCGCCCGCGTGGATGGTGAAGTGGTTGTTCTCGCGCTTGAGGTACTCGAAGGCGTCGAGGTGGCGGGTGGGCGGGAAACCCGCCTCGGCGCCCGCGATGTCGAAGCCGACCACCCCCAGGTCCCGGTACCGGTTGGCGAGTTCGGCGATCTCCAGGGCGCGGGCGGCGTGCCGCATGGCCGTCAGCAGGGCGCCCATCCGGATCCGGTTGCCGTCCTGACGGGCCCGGCGCTCACCCTCCCGGAAGCCCTCGTTGACCGCCTCGACGACCTCTTCCAGGGTCAGGCCGGACTCCAGGTGCTGCTCGGGGGCGTACCGCACCTCGGCGTACACGACCCCGTCCGCGGCCAGGTCCTCGGCGCACTCGGCGGCGACCCGGAACAGCGCCTCGCGGGTCTGCATCACGGCGCAGGTGTGGGCGAACGTCTCCAGGTAGCGCTCCAGCGAGCCGGAGTCGGCCGCCTCGCGGAACCAGATGGCGAGCTTGTCCGGTTCGGTCTCGGGAAGGGCCTCGTAACCGGCGTCGCGGGCCAGGTCGATGATCGTGCCGGGACGCAGACCGCCGTCGAGGTGGTCGTGCAGCAGCACCTTGGGCGCACGTCGGATCTGGTCGGGGCCGGGCACATGGAGGGTCGGGCTCATCATCTGCGCACTCTAACGCCTACGCGCGTAGAACGGGGCCTGCCGATGCGTAACAGTGACCGCGAATACGGGTGGCGTACACCTCTCCTTCTGACACTGTTCTGTCATGGCACAGCGCGCACTCCCCCTGCCTGCTGCGAGGCTGGGACGGGCCGTGAAGACGGCCGGAGCACAACCTGCGGTCAGCGGCGTGGTTCTGCTGCTCCCGGACGGCGAGGCCGACTCGCTCCGCCGCCCTTCCCCTCTGTCGTACGCGCTCCAGCTGCCGCTCGCCCGCACCCTGGCCCGCGCGGGCCAGGACGACGGGCTCGCCGCGCATGTGGTGCACTACCGCTGCCGGGGCTGGAACGCCACGGACGCGCAGTTCGCGGCGGATGCCGCGTGGGCGGTCGAGGAGGTCGTACGACGGTACGGCGACGTCCCCGTCTGCCTGGCCGGGCACGGCATGGGCGGCCGCGCGGCGCTGCGCGCGGGAGGCCATCCGGCGGTCAACTCCGTGCTGGCCATGGCCCCGTGGCTGCCCGAGGACACCCCGGACGACCCGGAGCCGGTGAAACACCTGCTGGGCCGCCAGGTGCTGCTGGTCCACGGCACCAACGACTCCCGATCCGATCCCGAGTTGTCCTTCCGGCTGGCCGAGCGCGCCAAGAAGGCCAACCGGGACACCTGCCGCTTCGAGGTCCACTCGGACGGCCACTCGCTGCGCCAGTACCGGTCCGAAGTGACGGCGCTGGCGGCGGACTTCGTACGGGGCTCGCTGTTCGGCCGGGCCTACGCGCGCCCCGTTGCCGACGCACTGGCGGCGCCCCCGCCGCTGGGGCTGCGGATGCCGCTGGCGGCGGGGTTCGGACAGACGCTGCGCCGGTGAGGGGCGAAGCCGCCGGGGGACGGCGGCCCCGCCCGCGGGCCGGGAAGACCCCCGGACCGGCAGCTCCGGTCCGCCGGCGGCTGGATCACCTGGTTCACCGAGAACACCGAGCACGCCCGCACCTGCCAGAGAGCGTTCCTCAACTGGGCCATGCAGAGCCGCCGCTGCCCGCGGCGCCGCCATCCGGCAGCAACTCCTCGAACTGCCCGCCCCCTTCGTCGCAGATGCTCTCGGCTACCACGACAAAACCACCACCAGGTCTTGCAACGAGACCGGCGGGACATGGAGCCGATACGCCTCGGGGGATCATGCAAGGTCACCAGCGGGCTGGGTCCCTCGGGAGACCGGCGACAGTTGAATACGAGAGCCCACCAGGAGCACCAGGGGCAACCTTGTTCCGACGGCCCGCTCGGCCCGGTCGTTCAGCGGGCTGTTGCGATCAGGCGTCGCAGTGCAGCGTGAGCCGGTGGGCCCCAACTGGCCTTGCCCCCAAGGCGGCCGCGGACGCCGGCCTCTCCGATGCAGATGCCGCTGAAGGCGCGCAGCATCGCCCAGCCGCGGGCGCGGCGCAGGGCCGCGGCGTCCGCGGCTGGCCGGTAGGCCGCATAGAAGCGGTCGGCGGCGCCGTCCGGCAGCAGTATCCAAGGAGCGGCGAGGTCGATGGCCGGATCGCCCGCGCAGAGGGCGCCGAAATCGATCACGCCGCAGAAGGTGCCGCCTTCGGTGAGGATGTTGGCCGGATGCAGGTCGCCGTGGAGCCACAGCGCCGGGCCCGCCCAGTCGGGCGCGGCGACGGCGTCTTCCCAGACCGCATGGACGGCGTCCGAGTCGGGGATCAACCCCAACTCGGTGGCCGAGGCGAGCTGCCTCTCGAACTGCTCGGCGCGGTCGGCCAGTGGCCCCCCGCGGCCGTACTCGTCGGCGGGTGCCCGGTCGGGGGCGGGTTGGTGCAGCGCTGTCAGGAATGCGGCCAAGGTGTCGGCCGCCTCCGCGGCGCGCGTGGCGGGGGCGCGGTCGGCGGGCTCGCCCGGCACCCAGGTGGTGACGATCCAGGGCCGCGGAAACCGCTCGGAAGGCTCACCGAGGCGCTGCGGGACGGGGATCTGCAGCGGAAGTTGCGGGGCGAGAGCGGGCAGCCAGGCGTGCTCCTTGCGCAGTAGCGCGTCCGCGGACTGCGTCGCCCAGGGCAACCGGACGGCGAGGTCGCCGCCGAGCCGCCACAGCTGGTTGTCCCAACCACGCGCGCCGAGCTTCAAGGGATGATCGGCCAGGTCAGGGTGCTGGTCACGCAGCAGATCCCGGACCAACTCCGCTGTGATCTCGATCTCGGTGTGGGTCATGCGAAGCAACCGTAGCGTCGACGACCGTCCCACTCGGGTCTGCCCTCTCCACCGAACGCTCTGGGGGAGGACGCCGTCACAACAATCCCCGTTTCACCCGAGAACTGGCGACAGTTGAATACGTGGGCTCACCAGTCTCAAACCCATTCTCCGGCGCACACCGCAGCCGGCATCCGCCCGCCGCACGGCCGTAGCCGCCGCATCGGCCTCCGCCTGCACTCGATGCGGCCGCACCACCGACCGGGAGACGGTTGCCCGGGACATGGTTCGTGCGCGGTGGGGCAAAATCAACGGCCGGACAGGGGGCAACGACAACGAGGACGGCCGCCCCGGCTCCCGGTCCGCCCGGTCGGCCACTGCTCACCGCGGCGGATGCGGGTACCCGGGTCCGGTGATCGGGGCGCCACGGCCCCGGTTCACCACGCCGGGGCGGCAGCTCCACGGATCGCAGGAGGACTTGACGTGCGGAAGCCAGTCCAGGCGCGCTCGAAGGCGAAGCGGAAGGACGTCCTTGACGCGGCCGCGCTGGTCTTCGCCGAGAAGGGCTACGCCGGGGCCACGGTGCAGGACATCCTGGAGCTCTCGGGGGTGAGCAAGGGAGCCCTCTACCACTTCTTCCGGACCAAGTCGGAGATCGCCGAGGCGGTGGTGACCGAGGGCTTCACGATGGAGGCCGCACAGCCGCAGTCGCCGCGCCTGCAGAGCGTCGTCGACGCCTCGATCGCCCTTGCCGTACTGACGCCGCGGGTGCCGGCCGTGAAGGCGGCCGCACGGCTGGCGACGGAGCCGGACCATCCCCGGTTCTTCGGCACGCTGTGGAGGGCCTACATACCCCAGGTCCAGGAACTGCTGGCCCAGGCCGAGGAGCTGGGCGAACTGCGCACCGGCGTGGACCCGGCCCCGACCGCGCAGACGTGGGTCGCCGCCTATGTGGGGGTGGACCTCATGTGCCGGCTTTCGTACGACGAGCTGCCGGCGCGGATCGCGGCCATGAACGCGGGGGTGGCGCACGGCATCGCGACGCCGCAGACGTTCGGGCAACTGGATCTCTCGGTCGACCGGGGCCTGCGTCTCGTACAGCGGTCCCGGACGGCGGCCGCCCGTCCCGGCACCGTTCAGGGGGCGGCCGGGCCCGTCTCCGTGACGGCAGGGACGGCAAGGGCGGCGAGTGATCCGATCGGCCTTGCGGACGACGAGGTGGCGCGTCTCGGCACGGTGCTCCGTTCCTGGGAGAACGGGCCGGGAACCTGACTCCGCCGGGGCGGGGACCGGTTCACACCACCGCCCCGCCGGCAGGCCGCTCCGCTTCTTCGGCCTCTCCGGTGTCCTCGGTGTCCTCGACGTCTTCGGCGTCCTCGGCCAGCAGGACAGGAATCGTCCGGTAGCCGCTGGACATGAAGGCGTCCTCCTGACGCAGCTCGCCGGGCCCCACCGCCAGACGGGACCGCGGGAAGCGCCGGAACCACTGCGACACTGCCGTGACGACCTCCGCCCTGGCCAGCGGAGCTCCGGGGCAGGAGTGGGGGCCGTGGCCGAACGCGAGGTGCCGGTGCGCCGTGGGACGACCGATGTCGTACACGTCGGGGTCGGTGTGTACGGTCCGGTCGCGTCCCGTCGCCGCGAAGTGGATCAGTATCTCCTCGCCCTCCTCGAAGGTTTCCCCGGTCTCGTCGTCCGTGAAGCGCCCGACCGCGCGGCGCAGCGGCGCGGCGGCCACGGGCGGCTGGAGCCGGAGGCTCTCCTCCAGGGCGTCCTCCCACCGCAGTTCGCCCGCGGTCAGGCGGGCGCGCTGGAGGGGGTGCGTCATCAGGTGGACCGTCAGCGTGCCGATGGCGTGGGCCGTGGCCTCCGTGCCCGCGATGACGAGAAGCATCAGCTGGTCGCGCAGTTCCTGTTCGGACAGGCCCTCCGGTGACGTGTCCGCAGCCCGGATCAGGTCGCCGACCAGGTCGTCCCCGGGGGCCGCACGCCTGCTCGCCACGAGCTGGTCGAGCAGCGCCAGGAGCGACACGAGGTGGGCGGCCAGCTCGTCCGCGGTCGCCGTGGCGTCGAAGAGCCCCGCCGCCGCCGCCGCGAACGTCGGCAGATGCCCGGCGGGCACCCCCAGAAGGCTGATGATCACCCGCTGCGGCACGCGCAGCGCGTAGGCCCGCACCAGGTCGACGACGCCCGGATCGCCGGCCAGGTCGGCGAACGCGTCATCGACGGCCTCCTCGATCAGCGGAGCCGCGGCCCCGGTCCTCCGCCGCGTGAGCAGCTCGGCGATCGGCGCCCGCAGACGCCCTTGGTTGTCGCGGGAGCCGAAGGCGTGGTGGGTGCCGACCCAGGCGGCGATCACCCCGTCGGCGGAGCGGGCGTCTTCCCGGTGGCCCGGCCGGTTCCCACGACCCTCCCGGCTCACCTGGGGGCCGGCCAGCAGACGAAGGGCCAGGCCGTGGTCGACCACGGCACGTACCCGTGCGCCGTCCGGCAGCTCGACCACCGGGGCCCGCCCCAGGGCGCGCAGCTCCCGCCCGTCCATGGCCGCGGTGTTGCCGGGCACCGCGCCGAGCCTGAACGGACAGGAGCCGGCGGGTGACGGGGACGACAGGTCTTCGTTGGCGGTTACCAGCTTCCGGGTGAGGCTCACAGGGTGCGAACTCCCTTGAATGTTGAACTAGTCATGGCCGTCGCTCCAGCCCTACGTGACGTCAGACGGCTTGGACGGCGGGGGCGTTGACCCGGTGCGGGGAGCGACGAGGCAGGGGGTGCCCCTGCCGTCCCGTCCTTCCGGAGCGAACCATGCGCATGGTTTGATTCAGCTACATGTTTCAGGTCGACTGGGGGGAAATCAACGTCCGTGGAGTGTGCGCACCTCAGGTGCGTACATCGAGCGGAGCGCGGGGGGAGGGACGTTGACACGGGGCCGGGAGCGCGAGTACCAACGGCTGCTGGAGCACTACCGGGAGAGCCGTACACGCCCGGACGTGGGTCTGGCGGTACGCCCGACGGGCAGGGGCGGCCCCCGCCCCAAGGGGCTGCGGCAGGCCGATGTCGACGAAGCCCTCCACGGAGGATCCGGCGTATACCAGAAACTGGCGACGGGCCGGCTTCACCCGTCCCCGGATCTCTTCATGCGGGTGGCACGGCTCCTGCGCTTCAGCGATCACCACCTGCGGGTGGCCCATGTGGAGCTCTACCGGACGGATCCCGTACTGCCGAGCACGTCCCCGCCGTCGCCCCACTGGCGACGCGTCGTCGACGGACAGAGCGAGATGGCCTGCGTGCTGACGCCCGCGGGATCCCTGGTCGCCTGCAACGACGCGTTCTCGGGCGGCATGTTCTCCTCGGGCCGGGCCCCGTCCAATCTGTGGCGATGGGCCCTGTTCTCGGAGGAGGCACGGGATCAGGTGCTGGTGAAGTGGGAGGAGGAATGGGCTCCGCGCATCCTGGCCGAATTCACGCTCGCCCGCGTCCGGCATCCCTCCAGCGAAACGCTGCGAGAGATTCACCTAGCTGTGCGGAACGACCCGCGCCTGCGGGAGATGGAGGAGGCCGAAACGGGATTCACCGACACCGTTCTGGCGCTGCACCATCGGCAGTTCGGCCACGGCGAAGTCCGCTTCATGAAATCGACCGCAGACGGCTTGGGTGTCGTGACCGTCCTCTTCGATCTCGCGGGTCCGGCGTCCTGAACACGCGGCGACCGGAAGCGGGAGATGCGTGCCCCGGCGGCCGATCACCCGAGGCCCCCCGCCCGGCCCCCACGGACGAACCGTTCCCTCGTTCGCCGCGCGGAAGCGGATGGCGAGGCCCGAGCACACCGGGTGGCGGCCGCACCCAGGACCTCGGCCGCCGCCGTCGACCCGCTCATCCTCAGGTCCATGACACCAACTGGCCGGTTCCCTGTGTGGTGATGGGGTGGTCGAGCAGGATGTCCTCCGAGACGCCGAAACCGGCCGCGAGGGTCAGCGCGTGCGGCGCGAGTGCGGCGACGGCCGCGTCGATCACATCGGGAAGACCCCTGACCTGATCGGCCGTCAGCCGCCCTTCCGCCAGGAGGTCCCCGCTCTGGGCGGCCACCCGGCGCAGGACGAACAGCCGGTGCAGGCCGTGCAGGAGATTCCGGGACTCGGGACCGTCGGCCTGCTCGGCCGCCTCCAGCAGCGCGGCGGCGGCCAGCCGGTGGACGTGGGCGTCGACGAGTTCGAGGGCGGGCATGACGGCCTGGTTCCACCGGTTGAGCGGGTTGCCGGGCTCGGCGGCGCGCAGGCGGGTGCGGGCGCGCTGATGCCAGATCCGCTCGGTGTCCGCGAGGAGATCCTGGAGGAAGCCGGCGTCGGTGAGCGAACGGTCCCCACCGGGGATGCCGCTGGGCGGGCTGGGCGTGAAGTGGCCCAGGAGCAGTTCCCCGGCCGCCTTGACCCAGATGACAAGGTTGTCACCCTCTGCCGTGATCGTGCCCTCGTTGGCGGCGAGCTGGCCGGCGATGCCGTTGGCGAGGAACAGCCCCTGGGCACCGCACCGCTCCCGGCACTCGGTCATGACGTCGCGCACGCGCCAGGTGAGCCAGCCCTTCGCGACTGCGGCGAGCCGTTCGGCGTCCTCCCGGCCGGCTTCCGTGACCTCCGCCCACCGGCGCACCACGGTGCGGTGCAGCAGGGTCGCCGCATAGGTGGTGGCGAGGGCGTCGAGCAGCGGGGTGTGGTGGCTGCGGTGGGCGAACAGCGGGACCGTGCCCCGCGCCGTGACACCGGCGGTCCGACGGGTGTGGGCATGGCGCACCGCGACGGTGACGGCGTGGCGTGCGACGCCCAGGCTGTACGCGCTCATGCAGAGCTTGCCGGCCGTGACCCGGCCGATGCTGCTGAGGAAGCGTTTACGGGGGCTGCCGATGGAGCTGGTGAACGCACCGTCCGGAGCGAGACGCCCGTGGTCGGCCTGGAGCAGAGCGTCGTATTCCAGCCGTACGTGCTCGAAGCTCGTCGAGCAGTGATCCACGGGGGCCGTCGCGGTCTGCGGCAGTTTCCGTATGCGCACACCGGGCAGGGGATCCCCGCAGGCGTCGCTGAGCGGGGTGAGGAACAGGAAGACGCCGCGGTCGGTGCCCTCGCCGGTGATCAGGCGCGCGGCGACGACCGCGGTCTTGGGGCCGCCCGTGGAGCTCGTGTTCGGCATGAACTTCCGGGCCGCCGGCGTGGGCGTGTGCAGGTCGAAGGTGCGGGTGGCCGGGTCGTAGGTGGCGGTGGTCTCCAACTGGGACGCGGCGTTGCCGTGCCCCGCCTCGGTGCACAGGAAGGTTCCGGTGCGCCCAAGGCCGGTGAACTCCCGCAGGTCCCGCTCGCCGCCGTCGTGATCGAGGAGGCTCCCGAGGAACAGGTTGTAGTGAATGCTGGCCACCGTCCCCAGGCCCGCGTCCGCGGGGCCGACCCACTCGTGCAGGGCGGTGAGCCGCTCCACGTCCCGCACCAGTTGTTCCGGGCTGTCGAGAGACTCGTTGACGAGCCGCAGCCGCTGATAGGAAAGAGCCGCTCGTTCTTCCGGGGCAAGCCCTTCCCGATACCGAAAGGGCTCGGTACTGAAAAGTTTGCGCCATGGCTGGTGAATTTGTTCGAACTCATCTCCGAATATGATCCTCGTGAGATCCGCAGCGGTCGAGAGGTCCTGGTCAAACGGTAGTTGAGAGGTCACGTTCCGGTACGGTAGTTCATTCGATCGTTTGAATCGGCATGATCATAAACACGATTGAAACCGCGTCAGACGTGGTAGCTGCCCACCCGGAGCCGTTTGGATGCGGGCGCGGCCGCCTTGCACTCGGGCGCCCCGAACTCACGGGCGCCGGAACGGCCGAGGCCGGGTTGCGCCCGGTCACCGCGCTTTCCCGTCGGCCCCGGCGGCGGCCCGCGCGCACTCCTCCGCCCGTCAGTCCGGCAGCAGCCGCCCCCGGCGCGACAGCAGGAACTCCTTGAAGGCAGCCACCGGGGGCGTGTCCGGGTGGCCGTCCAGCCAGGCGACGCCGATCTCCCGGGCCGCACGCGGCGCCGTGACCGTCAGTTCGACGACGCCGGGGCGGGCCACCGCGGGCGGCGGCAGCAGGGCCACGCCGAGCCCGGCGGCGACCAGTCCGCGGAGGGTCTCGGCCTCCTCCCCCTCGAACGCCACCCGGGGCGTGAATCCGGCCTCCGCGCACAGGTCGTCGGTGATCCGCCGCAGGCCGTAACCGGGTTCGAGGGTCACGAACGCCTCCTCGGCCGCCTCGGCCAACCGGATGCGCCTGCGCGAGGCGAGAGCGTGGTCCTCGGGGACGACCAGGCGCAGCCGCTGCTCGTCGAGCCGGCGGGCGACCAGGTCGGGGGCGTCCGGGACCGGCGAGGTGAGGCAGAGGTCGAGGCCGCCGGCCCGGAGCCGTTCGATCATCGCCTCGCCGTAGTTCTGCACCAGCTGGAAGCGGACCCGGGGATGGTCGGCGCGGAACGCGCGGAGCAGGGCCGGCACGGTCTCCGAGCCCATGGTGTGCAGGAAACCGAAGGCGACCTTGCCCGCCGTCGGGTCCGCGTCCGCCCGCACCGAGTCCGCGGCCCGCTCGACCTCGGCGAGCGCCCGCTCGGCGGAGCCCAGGAAGGTGCGGCCCGCCGGGGTGAGCGAGACGGTACGGCCCTTGCGGGCGAACAGGGCGACACCCAGGTCGTGTTCCAGCCTCACCATCGCCCGGGACAGTGTGGACTGCGGGACGCCGAGCTCGTGCGCGGCACGGGTGACGTGCTCGTGGCGGGCGACCGCCTCGAAGTACGCGAGCCGCGGCGCGAGGACCGCACGAATGTCTTCTTCGTAACTACTTGGTGACAGTCGAGGCTGTGAGCTGCGTTCATGCGCCATGGGATTGATTATCGCAAGTCCGTGCATTGGACGCATGAATCAGGGCGATCTACTTTTCAGGTATGCCTCCTGCCAGTACCAAGGCGTCCACCCTCACGCTGGACGCCTCAGCCCCGCCATCGCCCGTCGCACCCGTTTCCGCCGCCGACCGGCTGGAACCCGGCCGCCCCGGCTACCGCCGGATGAGCTTCGCGCTCTTCGCCGCCGGTGTCGCGACGTTCGCACTTCTCTACTCCACCCAGGCGCTGCTGCCCGCGGTCTCCGCCGGACTCGGCGCCACGGCCGGACAGGCGAGCTGGACGGTCTCCGCGGCGACCGGTGCGCTGGCGCTCTGCGTGCTGCCGATGAGCGCGCTCTCCGAGCGGTTCGGCCGGCGGCAGCTGATGACCGCGTCCCTGACGGTGGCCGTACTGGTCGGGCTGCTGGTGCCGTTCGCCCCCTCGCTCGGCTGGCTGATCGCCCTGCGCGCCGTCCAGGGCGCGGCGCTGGCCGGGCTGCCCGCCTCCGCGATGGCCTACCTCGCCGAGGAGGTGCGGCCGAAGGCGCTGGTCGCCGCGATCGGACTGTTCGTGGCGGGCAACAGCATCGGCGGCATGAGCGGCCGTATCCTCACCGGCTGGATCGCCCAGATCTGGGGCTGGCGGGCGGCGCTCGGTTCGGTCGGGCTGCTCGCCGTGGTCTGCGCGGTCGTCTTCCACTTCATGATCCCCAGGGCCCGTAACTTCACGCCCGGCACGCTGAACCCGAAGGCCCTGGCGAAGACCGTGGGCGGTCACCTCGCCGACCCGCTGCTGCGCCGGCTGTACGCGATCGGCGCGCTGTTCATGACGGTGTTCGGCGCGGTCTACACGGTGATCGGCTACCGGCTGGTCGAGGCGCCCTTCGACCTCCCGCAGGGCGTCGTCGGTTCGATCTTCCTGGTCTACCTCGTCGGTACGGTGTCGTCGGCCACGGCCGGCCGGCTCGTCGCCCGGCTCGGCCGCCGGGGCGCCCTCTACCTCGCCGTCTCCACCACCACGGCCGGTCTGCTGCTCTCCCTCGCCGACCAGCTGGCCGCCGTGCTGCTCGGACTTGTCCTGATCACAGCGGGCTTCTTCGCCGGGCACGCGGTCGCCTCGTCGTCCGTGAGCCGGACCGCGACGCACGGCCGGGCGCAGGCGTCGGCGCTCTACCAGTCCGCGTACTACCTGGGCTCCAGCGCGGGCGGCACGCTCGGCGCGATCGCCTTCCACGCCGGCGGCTGGGCGGGCACGGTGTCGCTGGGTCTGCTCTCCGTCCTGGGCGTCGTCTCGATCACGCTGTACGGATCGCGGGTCGCCAGGGCCGAGCGGCGGCAGCTCGTACCGGTGGCATCAGTACAGAACTGAGACATACACCCGCACAACCACCGACTCCCCTTCGCGCGTCTACCAGGCGTACACCACGCATGGCGCGAAGGGGAGTTGGCGTACATGACACGCGTAGGGAACATACGGGGAATCCGGGGACGCCGCGTGCTCGCGCTGGCCGTCGCCGGGCTGACGGCGGCGCCGGCGCTCGTCCTGGGTGGCACCACCACCGCACAGGCGGCGTCCTGCACGACCTCGACGGGGCCGTACCAGAAGCAGGTCGAGAACTACCTGAAGCGGCCGGTCGACGGCAGGCAGTCGGCCGCCGACTGCAAGGCGATCCAGTCCTTCCAGCGCACCTACGGGATCACCCCGGACATCGGGTACGCGGGGCCGGTCACCTGGCGGACGATGAAGACGCTCACGGCCCAGAAGGCCGCCGGCAAGAACCCGAACAAGGACAAGAAGTGCCCCACGAACAAGGGGCGCATCGCCTGTGTGGACCTGACCCGGCAGCTGAGCTGGATCCAGGACGGGTCCAAGCTGAAGTACGGCCCGGTGCCGATCCGCAGCGGGCGCAACGGGTACGAGACGCGCACCGGGTCGAAGAAGATCTACCTGCGGCACATCAAGCACTGGTCGACGCTCTACCACCTGTGGATGCCGTACTCCCAGTTCTTCGACGGCGGGCAGGCATTCCACTCGGTGAGCCTGAAGATGTGGAACCCGCCGGGCTCGCACGGCTGCGTCAACATGCGGGACGCGGACGCGAAGGCGTACTGGAATCTGCTGAAGAACGGCGACGACGTGTACGTGTACGGGCGCAAGCCCGGGACGTGACCCCGAAGCGGGCCGCTTCGGCACTTCCCACCCCCGGTGTCAGCGGCCTGCGGTAGCTTCCGAGGTGCTGAAGTGTGCGGCGTCACAGCGCAACAGGGGTGGAGCGATGAGTGATCTGAAGGCACCTGCGGACATCGACAGCCGGCTGGAGGGGCACCGGGTCGAGCTGACGGGTTACTGCTACCGGATGCTCGGCTCGGCCTTCGAGGCGGAGGACGCCGTACAGGACACGCTGGTGCGCGCCTGGCGGAGCTTCGACAAGTTCGAGGGCCGTTCCTCGCTGCGCTCCTGGCTGTACCGGATCGCCACCAACGTCTGCCTGGACATGCTGAGCGCCGGGAACAAGCGGGCCCGTCCGGTCGATCTGACGGGCCCGACACCGCTCGACCGGGCGGCGCTCAACCCGCTGCCGGAGAACACCTGGCTGGAGCCGATGCCGGACGGGCGGATCCTGCCGTCGGTGGCCGACCCGGCGGAGGCCGCGGTGGCACGCGAGTCGGTACGGCTGGCGTTCGTCGCCGCACTCCAGCACCTGCCGCCCAAGCAGCGGGCCGTGCTGATCCTGCGCGAGGTGCTGGCCTGGAAGGCGAGCGAGGTCGCGGAACTGCTCGACACCTCGGTCGCCTCGGTCAACAGCGCCCTGCAGCGGGCGCGGGCGACGCTCGCGCAGAACGAGGGCGTGATCGCCGACACCGCCGATCCGCTCGACGAGGAGCAGCGCAAGCTCCTCGAACGGTACGTGGCGGCGTTCGAGGGCTACGACATGGCCGCCCTGACCGCGCTGCTCCACGAGGACGCGGTGATGACGATGCCGCCGTTCGACCTCTGGCTCCAGGGGCACGACGACATCACCGGCTTCATGCTCTCCATCGGGGCCGGCTGCGCCGGCTCCCGGCTGGTGGCGACCGCGGCGAACGGCACCCCGGCGTTCGCGCACTACAAGCCGGATCCGGAGGGCAAGGGCTTCGTGCCGTGGGCGGTGCAGGTCATCGACATCACGGACGGCGCGATCACCGGGATGCACTGCTTCCTCGACACGCCCCGCTGGTTCCCGCTCTTCGGCCTGCCCGACCGCCTCGAAGCCGACGCGGCGTGAGGCGGTACGCGCCGGCGACGGTGGGCGGCAGCCGGTCCGGCTGAGCCGACGGAGGGGCGGGGCCCCGTCGGCTCAGCCCCGCTCCCCCAGCTCCACCACGTCGGCCAGCCCCACCAGGTCCAGCAGGTTCCGCAGTGCGGGCGGCACGTTGCGCAGTCGCAGCCGTCTGCCGCCTGCCCGGCGCGCGATCAGCCCCAGCCGCGCCACCGCCTCGACCAACGCCAGATCCGGGTGCTCCACCCCGCCCACGTCGCAGTCCACCCCGGCGTCCGGGTCGCGGACGGCGCCCCCGGAGTCGTAGAGCAGCGCCTCCAGTTCGACGCAGAGTCCCGGCACCGCGGCGCGCGTGACGCGCCCGGTGACGACGAGAACGATCGGGGTCACGGCTTCCACACCAGAGAGACCGGTCCGGCGGCCGGAACTCATCGCTGAGTGGCCCCGCGCTTCGTGAGACCGCTCGGCCGTACCGGAGAGCTCCGGGTCAGGCGATGCGTTCCCGCACCACGGGGGTGGCGGTGAAGTCCGTGCCGGCCGGGGCGATGTCGAACGAGCCGGGCAGGGCCTTCAGCGCGTACTCGAACTTCTCCGGGGTGTCCGTGTGCAGCGTCAGCAGCCGCTGGCCCTCGGTCACCGTGTCGCCCGGCTTGGCGTGCATCTGGATGCCCGCGCCCGCCTGCACCGGGTCCTCCTTGCGGGCCCGGCCCGCGCCGAGGCGCCAGGCGGCGACGCCGATGTCGTACGCGTCCAGGCGCGTCAGCACGCCGGAGGACTGGGCCGTCACCACGTGCTGCTCGCGGGCGACCGGGAGCTCGGCGTCCGGGTCGCCGCCCTGCGCGGAGATCATCCGGCGCCAGACGTCCATCGCGGAGCCGTCCGCGAGCGCCTTCTCCGGGTCGGCGTCCTTGAGTCCGGCCGCGTCGAGCATCTCGCGGGCCAGCGCGAGGGTGAGGTCGACGACGTCCTTGGGGCCGCCGCCGGCCAGCACCTCGACCGATTCGCGGACCTCCAGGGCGTTGCCCGCGGTCAGTCCGAGAGGGGTGGACATGTCGGTGAGGAGCGCGACCGTCCGCACACCGCTGTCGGTGCCCAGCGCGACCATGGTGGAGGCCAGTTCACGGGCGTCCTCGATGGTCTTCATGAAGGCGCCGGAGCCGACCTTGACGTCCAGGACGAGCGCCCCGGTGCCCTCGGCGATCTTCTTGGACATGATCGAGCTGGCGATCAGCGGGATCGCCTCCACGGTGCCGGTGACGTCGCGGAGCGCGTACAGCTTCTTGTCGGCGGGGGCGAGACCGTCACCGGCTGCGCAGATCACGGCGCCGGTGGTGTCCAGGACGTTCAGCATCTCGGCGTTCGAGAGGTGGGCGCGCCAGCCGGGGATGGACTCCAGCTTGTCGAGGGTGCCGCCGGTGTGGCCGAGACCGCGGCCGCTGAGCTGCGGCACGGCGGCGCCGCAGGCCGCGACGATCGGGGCGAGCGGCAGGGTGATCTTGTCGCCGACACCGCCGGTGGAGTGCTTGTCCGTGGTGGGACGGGAGAGCGCGTCGAAGTTCATCCGCTCGCCCGAGGCGATCATGGCGGCGGTCCACCGGGCGATCTCCGTACGGTTCATGCCGTTCAGGAGGATCGCCATGGCCAGCGCGGACATCTGCTCGTCGGCGACCTCGCCGCGGGTGTAGGCGTCGATGACCCAGTCGATCTGCTCGGGGCTCAGCTCGCCGCGGTCCCGCTTGGTGCGGATGACGGAAATGGCGTCCATGTCCTGGGAGTCCTTCCGGCCGGTACGTACGCAAGAGTCCCGAATGACTCTACGCGCATAGAGGGTGGAGACGGGTGTGGCCCTCCCGAAAGACCGGGAGGGCCACGGCAGTTCTACTTCAGGTGATCCGGCCCGAAAGCCTGCGGCAGCATCTCGTCGAGGGTGCGCAGGCCGTCCGGGGTCTCCAGGACGAGCTCCGGTCCGCCGAACTCGTACAGCAGCTGACGGCACCTGCCGCACGGGACCAGGATCTCGCCCGCTCCGTCCACACAGGTGAAGTGGGTCAGCCGGCCACCGCCGGTGGCGTGCAGCTGGGAGACCAGACCGCACTCCGCGCACAGGCTGATGCCGTACGAGGCGTTCTCGACGTTGCAGCCGACCACCGTGCGCCCGTCGTCGACGCGTGCCGCGACGCCGACCGGGTAGCCGGAGTAGGGCGCATAGGCGCGGGACATGGCGTCCCGGGCGGCGGTCCGCAGGGCGGCCCAGTCGACGTCGGCAGCGGCGGTCACTTGCCCTGGCCCTTCCGGTAGCGCATGCCGTCCGCCTTCGGCATCCGCAGCCGCTGTGCGGAGAGCGAGAGGACGAGCAGCGTGACGATGTACGGGGTGGCGCTGACGAATTCGGTGGGCACCGAGTCCGTGGTGAGGTACCAGACCAGGACGACGGCCGCGATGACCGCGCTGACCCCGCCCTGGACGAAGCTCTTGCGGTAGAGCTTCCAGGCGGCCAGCAGCGCCAGCACGACGAAGAGCAGGAGCAGCAGGGCGTGGACGGACTCGCCGCCGTTGCGCAGCTGGAGCGCGTCGGCGAAGCCGAACAGGCCCGCGCCCATGGCGAGTCCGCCGGGCCGCCAGTTGCCGAAGATCATCGCGGCGAGACCGATGTAACCGCGGCCGCCGGTCTGGCCCTCGTTGTAGATGTGCGAGGTGACCAGGGAGAGGAAGGCACCGCCGAGGCCGGCCATGCCGCCGGAGACGATCACCGCGATGTACTTGTAGCGGTAGACGTTCACGCCGAGCGACTCGGCGGCCACGGGGTTCTCGCCGCAGGAGCGCAGCCGCAGCCCGAACGGGGTCTTCCACAGGACGAAGAACGTCACGACGAAGAGGACCACCGCGAGGATCGTCAGCAGCGACACGTTGGTGACCAGACCGCCGATGACACCGGCCAGGTCGGAGACGAAGAACCAGTGGTGCTTCTCGATCGAGTGCAGCCAGTCCGACAGGCCGGGGACCGTCACCGAGGTGATGTCGTCGGCCGGCGGGGACTGCTTGGGGCTGCCGCCCTTGGCCGCCGCGTCACCGGTGTTGAACCAGAGCTTGGCGAAGTACGTGGTGAACCCGAGCGCCAGGATGTTGATGGCGATACCGGAGATGATGTGGTCGACGCCGAAGGTGACGGTCGCGACGGCGTGCAGCAGCCCGCCGGCCATCCCGCCGACGATCCCGGCCAGCACACCGAGCCAGGGGCTGGTCTGCCAGCCGGCCCAGGCGCCGAAGAAGGTACCGAGGATCATCATGCCTTCGAGGCCGATGTTGACCACGCCGGCCCGCTCGGCCCACAGACCGCCGAGACCGGCGAGCCCGATCGGCACGGCCATCGCGAGCGCCGCGCTGATCTGCCCGGCCGAGGTGACGTCCTGGGCTCCGGTGATGGCGCGTACCGCGGACAGTGCGAGCAGCGCGCCCGCGACGATCAGCAGGACGACGGGGAACGAGAGGCGGGTGCGGCCGCCCTTGCCACCGGAGACCCTGGGGGCCGCGGGCGGCGGGGTGGAAGTCGCCGTGGCGGTCACGCCGACACCTCCTGCTGGTCGGAGTTACGGGCGGCCTGTGCGGCGAGTTCGGCGCCGACCTTGCTCTGCTGGCGCTTGATTCCGTAGCGGCGGACGACTTCGTAGGCGATGACGACGCAGAGGACGATGACGCCCTGGATGACGCCGACGATCTCCTTGTCGTAGCCCTCGAACTCGAGCTTGCCGGTGCCGCGCTCCAGGAAGCCCCAGAGCAGCGCGCCGAGCGCGATGCCGATGGGGTGGTTGCGGCCGAGGAGGGCGATGGCGATACCGGTGAAGCCGATGCCGATGGGGAAGTCGCCGCTGTACTCGAAGCTGTCGTTGAGCAGCGTCGGCATGCCGATCAGGCCGGCCACCGCGCCGGAGATCAGCATCGACGTGATGACCATCTTCTTGACGTCGACGCCGCTGGCCTCGGCCGCCGAGCCGGACTGGCCGACGGTCCGCAGGTCGAAGCCGAACCGGGTGCGCGAGAGCGTGAACCAGTAGGCGACACCCGCGACGACCGCGACGACGATGAATCCCCAGACCGGGGTCGGGGTGGTCGGGAACTCGAAGAAGTGCGAGGACTCCGGCAGCGGGGTGGTGGAGATCTTGGTGCCGGCCTCGTCGAGGTGGCCGAGGCGGCCCTGCTGGAGCAGATAGCCGATGACGGCGGTCGCGATGGCGTTCAGCATGATCGTCGAGACGACCTCGCTGACACCCCGGGTGACCTTGAGGACGCCGGCGATACCGGCCCACATCGCACCGACGATCATCGCGGTGAGGATGATCAGCGGGATCTGGAGGGCGCCGGGCAGCGTCAGCGCGCCGCCGACGGCGGCGGCGAAGAAGGCGGCGAGCCGGTACTGGCCGTCGACGCCGATGTTGAAGAGGTTCATCCGGAAGCCGACGGCCACCGCGAGACCCGCGAGGTAGTACGTCGTCGCCTTGTTGAGGATGTAGACCTGGCTGTCCGACTTCACGCCGTAGTCGAACATGATGCCGAACGCACTGAACGGCTGCTTGCCGGTGGCCGCCAGCACGAGGGCGGTCACCAGGAACGCGACCACGATCGCGAGTACGGGGGCCGCGATCCCCAGGAGCACCCGCTCCTTGTCGAACTTCTTCATCGGTCCTCTCCCCCGTCCCGGGGGTCGGTGTCGTCGGCGTCCGGTCCGTCCGGCTCGGCGGGCGCTTCGAGATGGCCGGTGGCCGCTCCCGTCATCGCCGAGCCGAGCTCCTCCGGAGTGATGGTCGCCGGGTCGGCGTCCGCGACCAGCCGGCCGCGGTACATGACACGCAGGGTGTCGGAGAGCCCGATCAGCTCGTCCAGGTCGGCGGAGATCAGGAGCACCGCCAGTCCCTCGTGGCGCGCCTCGCGGATCTGGTCCCAGATCTGCGCCTGGGCACCGACGTCCACGCCCCGGGTGGGGTGCGCGGCGATCAGCAGCTTCGGGGCGTGGCTCATCTCGCGGCCGACGATCAGCTTCTGCTGGTTGCCGCCGGAGAGCGAGGCCGCGGTGACCTCGATGCCGGGGGTGCGGACGTCGTACTCGCGCACGATCCGCTCGGTGTCCGCGCGGGCGGCCTTGAGGTCGAGGAACGGGCCCTTGCTGTTGGGCCGCTCGGTGACGTGGCCGAGGATGCGGTTCTCCCAGAGCGGGGCCTCCAGCAGCAGTCCGTGCCGGTGCCGGTCCTCGGGGATGACGGCCATGCCGTCCTCGCGCCGCTTGCGCGTCGGGACCCGGGAGATGTCGGCGCCGTCCAGCGTGAGCACCCCGTGGTCCGGGTGGCGCATGCCCATGACGGCGTCGACCAGTTCGGACTGGCCGTTGCCCTCGACGCCCGCGATGCCGAGGACCTCGCCCTTGTGGATGGTGAAGGTGATGCCGTCGAGCACGGCACGCACCACCCCGTCCGGGTCGGTGGCGGTCAGCCGCAGGTCGTCGACGGTGAGCATCGGCGTATCGGTGACGGTCGACTCGCGGGTCTCCGGCGACGGCAGTTCGCTGCCGACCATCAGCTCGGCGAGCTGCTTGGGCGTGGTGTTCGCCGGGTCGGCGGTGCCCACCGTCGTGCCACGCCGGATGACGGTGATCTCGTCGGCCACCGACAGCACCTCGCCCAGCTTGTGCGAGATGAAGATGACGGTCAGGCCCTCGGCCTTGAGTTCGCGCAGGTTGTCGAAGAGTGCGTCGACCTCCTGCGGCACGAGGACGGCGGTCGGCTCGTCGAGGATCAGCGTGCGGGCGCCGCGGTAGAGGACCTTGAGGATCTCCACGCGCTGGCGGTCGGCGACACCGAGGTCCTCGACCATGGCGTCCGGGCGGATCCCGAGCCCGTACGCGTCCGAGATCTCCTTGATCCTGGCGCGGGCCCGGTCGCCGATCCCGTGCAGCTTCTCGGAGCCGAGGACGACGTTCTCCAGCACGGTGAGGTAGTCGGCGAGCATGAAGTGCTGGTGCACCATGCCGATGCCGCGCGCGATGGCATCACCGGGGTTGTGGAACGAGACCTGCTCGCCGTCCACCGCGATGGTGCCCTCGTCCGGCTTCTGCATGCCGTAGAGGATCTTCATCAGGGTGGACTTGCCGGCGCCGTTCTCACCGACGAGAGCGTGGACGGTGCCGCGGCGCACGGTGATGTCGATGTCGTGGTTGGCCACGACCCCGGGGAACCGCTTGGTGATGCCGCGGAGCTCCACGGCATGGGGACTGCTGGACGCGTTGATGGCGCACTCTCCTTGGCAGGAGCGGAGGGCGGAGGGCGGAGGCGACGGGAGAAGGCGACGGGAGCGAAAAAAGGTACCGCGCCCTGCGCACGCTACGCGCGTAGCGCCACCGAATCGTTGGCCACCCGATAACAGGTGGCCGACCGTGTGCGTGCGGCTACGCTCCGGGGGGGGGAGCGCCGTGCCGCACCTGTCATGCGACGGGGCCCGGGCGGGCGGCCGAAGCCGCTCGCCCGGGCCCCGATCGACGAGTCGGATCAGGTCGTGGTCTTGACCGTGATCGTGCCGTCGACGATCTTCTTCTTCGCCTCGTCGAGCTGCGCCTGGATGTCGCTGAGGTGGTCACCCGTGGTGGTCAGCGAGACGCCGCCCTTGGCCAGCGAGTACGTCTGGACACCGGCCAGCGGCTTGCCGTCCTTGACCGACTTGATCAGGTCGAAGACACCGGCGTCGACGTTCTTGACGACCGAGGTCAGGATCGTGTCCTTGTACTTCGCCAGTGCCGGGTCCAGGGCCTGGTCGGAGTCGACACCGATCGACCAGGCACCCTTCTGGCCCGCGACGGCCTCGATCGAACCGGCACCGGAGCCGCCCGCGGCGGCGAAGATGACGTCCGCGCCCTTGTCGAGCATGCCCTTGGCGGCGGCCTTGCCCTTGTCGGGGCTGCCGAAGCCGGACAGGTCCGAACCGGTGGACAGGTACTGGATCTGCACCTTGGCCTTCGGCTTCGTGTCCAGGACGCCCTGCTGGAAGCCCGCGGCGAACTTCTTGATCAGCGGAAGGTCCACACCGCCGATGAAGCCGACCTGACCGTCCTTCGACTTCAGCGCCGCCGCGACACCGGCGAGGTACGAGCCCTGCTCCTCGGTGAAGACGATGGAGGCGACGTTCTTCGCGTCGGAGACCGAGTCGACCAGACCGAAGTTGACCTTGGGGTACTTCGGGGCGATCTTGTCGACCGCGTCCTTGTACGCGAAGCCGATCGCGATGACCGGGTTGTAGCCGCCCTCGGCGAGCGACTGCAGGCGCTGCTCCCGGTCGGCCGGGGTCTCACCGTTCTTGGCGGTGAGCTCCTTCGTCTGAGCCTTGAACTCGGCCTTGGCCTTGTCCAGACCACGGGCGGCGGAGTCGTTGAACGAGTTGTCACCACGGCCGCCGACGTCGTAGGCCATGCCGATCTTCATCTGGCCCTTGGCGGAGCTGGTGGTGCTCTCCTCGGACGACTCGCCGCACGCGGTGGCGGTGAGCGCGAGGGCCGCGGTGACAGCACACGCAGCGGTGATCTTGGATACGCGGCGCAAGGGAAGGCTCCTTCGACCTGACCGAAGCGCCTCTTCCGGCGCTGGTTTCGCCGCGATCGTAACGCGCGTAGATGTCAGATAAAGCCCTGTACGGAAGCCGTTATCGGATCGTCGCGAACCACAGGTGTCCGTGCCGGTTACGAACGGTTGCCGTCCAGTAGCGCAGCGGCTGTGAACAGCTCCACGCCGACGGTGATCGCCTCCTCGTCCGCGTCGAAATCACCGCGATGCAGGTCAAGACGGCGGGTGTCCCCGGGGGTTCGCACCCCGAGCCGCGCCATGGCGCCGGGGACGTGTTCCAGGTACCAGGAGAAGTCCTCGCCGCCCAGGCTCTGCTCGGTGTCCTCGATCGCATACGATCCGCGGCGCCCGGCCATGGCGGCGGCCAGCAGCTCGATCGTCTCCGGGTCGTTCACGACCGGCGGGACCCCCCGGACGTAGTCGATCACCGTCTTGGCCCGGTGCATTCCGGCCACCTCGTCGATCGCGGCGTGGACCAGGTCCGGCGCCTCCCGCCACGCGGCGAGGTCCAGGCAGCGGACCGTTCCGGAGAGCTCGGCGTGCTGCGGGATCACATTGCAGGCGTGCCCGGTCTCCAGCCGCCCCCAGGTGAGCGCGAGTCCGGCCCGCGCGTCGACCCGCCGCGCCAGCAGCGCGGGCACCTCGGTGGCCACCTTGGCGGCGGCGGTGACCAGGTCGGTGGTCAGATGCGGACGGGCGGTGTGCCCGCCGGGTCCGTCGAGTGTGATCTCCAGCCGGTCGCAGGCCGAGGTGATCGCCCCGACCCGCAGTCCGATCCTCCCCACGTCGACCTTCGGGTCGCAGTGCACCCCGATGATCCGTCCGACGCCTTCCAGCACCCCGGACCCGATCGCGTCGGACGCACCACCGGGCAGCACCTCCTCGGCGGGCTGGAAGATCAGCCGCACCGGGTTCGGCAGCAGACCCTGCCGGTCCAGCTCGGCGAGCACGAGCCCGGCGCCGAGGACGGTGGTGGTGTGGATGTCGTGGCCGCAGGCGTGCGCCCGCTCGGGGACGGTGGACCGGTAGGGGACGCCGGCCTTGGTGTCCGGGATGGGGAGGGCGTCGATGTCCGCGCGCAGGGCGAGCATCGGCCGCGCGCCGGCACCCGCCCGTCCCGATGTGCCCACGTCGCACATGAGTCCGGTCCCGGTGGAGAGCACCTGCGGGCGGAGTCCGGCCTTCTCCAGCCGGGCCTTGATGGCCGCGGTGGTACGGAACTCCTGGTTGCCGAGCTCGGGGTGCATGTGCAGATCTCGCCGGAAGGCGATCAGCTCGGCCCGCAGCGGGTCGGGCAACGCGCCGGGCAGGGCGGCACCCTCGGGCAGATCGGCATCGGACTCGCGGGACATCAACTGGTTCACCTTCTGAAGAGTAGGCCCCTTGCCCCCTCAACTGACCACAGATCAACAAAAGTTCAGCCGCATAGAGGAACAAAATGCGGCGCCGGAGCGTGTGGCATGAGAGAGAGGTGGGTAAACTCACCCGTTTTCACCCGATGGCGCTCCCCGGCGACCCGTCCGCGAGCCGCCCACCGGCCCGGGGGTCCGCATCACCCTCCACGCTACGTCGCCGCGCCCGCACGGCACGGATGCGTCGCACACCTGAGCGATGGCCCGGGTGGGCAGGGGCACGACGGCCGCGAGGCGCGGCTCCGTACCGAGGCGCTGCGCACTCCGCCGCCCGGGCTCCGCCTGCTCAGACGGTCCGGCCGGGCAGCACGTGTCGGTAGCCGCTGTCGGTCCTCTCGGCGATCCAGCCGTTGACGCTGCTCAGCCCGCGCTCGTTGATCTGGGCGTCGTGTATCCCGAACGCCCGCCCGGGTCCGATCGCGTTGACGAAGTCGATGGCCTCCGCCGTCCTCAGCCACGATCCCTGGACCGGGACCAGGAGCGTCTCGATGGGCTGCCCGGGTACGTGCAGCGAGTCACCGGGGTGGTAGACCGCATCGTCGACGATGTAGCCGGTGTTCGCGCAGTCCGGTTCGCCGCCGTGGACGGGCGCGTGACGGCCGCCGACCGCCCGTACGCGGAATCCGGCGGCGGTGAACTCCTCGCCGGGGGTCACCCCGGTCACCTCCAGCCCGGGCAGGTCCGCCGCGGCCGGGGCGTAGACCGGCACACCGAGGCCCGCCAGCCTGAGGACGTCGACGTGATCGGCGTGCTCGTGCGTCACCAGCACGGCATCGGCGCCGGTCAGGGCGGCCGGCTCACTCCATGTGCCGGGGTCGATGACCAGGACGCGGCCTTCGTGTTCGAGCCGCACGCAGGAATGGGTGTACTTCGTGATCCGCATGGTGTCCCAACGTACCCGCGGCCCGGCCCCGGTCGCCCGGTCCGCGGGCGGGGACGCGGGCGCGGGGGCCGCACATGACCACGGCCCCGGTGGATACCGTTCGCACGGCCGCCCCGGGGCGATGTCATGCGGGTCGGGCCGCGGCCTACACCTCCGTGATCGCTGTCGCGCGCCACGGGGCGAGGCGCTGTACGTCGCGGGCCGTCTCCGTGACGCCGCTCAGGAACCCCTGGGCGCGCGGCGACGCGGTGTCGCGCAGCCATTCCGGGGCGATGTCGCAGACCGCGACCTTGACCTCCGTGCCGGCCAGCGCCAGCGGCAGGGTGTGGACGACGGTGGACGGGAAGCTCAGGACCGTGCGGCCGATCGGGCCGCGGCGGGCGATGAGTTCCAGCGGGAGGTCCGGGCGGACGATCTCCAGGCCGGTGGCCGCCTCCAGGGCGTGGAGCTTGTCGGCGGACTCGCGCCGGTGGGCGAAGTAGCGGGTCGCGCCGTGGGTACGGGACAGTGCGGCGACCGCCTCCAGGTACTGCTCCTGGTCGATCACGCCCGTCTCGACCAGGGACGTGCCGACCAGGTCCGCACCCTTGGTCAGGAGCGGCGGGCCGAACCGGCCCCGGGTCCAGGCGAAGGTGTTACGCGTGACCGTGACGCCGGGCGGAGCCTCGACCGGCATGGCGGTGAACACCTCGACCTCGCGGTTCGCCGACGGGGTGAAGCGGCGGCGGGCGGTGGCCGCGACCGGGGCCAGGATCAGGTCCCGCGGCCCGGAGCTGCCCCGCCGGTGCCAGCGCACGAGCCGTTCGCCGCGCGCGAGCTGGGCGACGAACTCCATCGTGGCGGTGCCGTCGTCGACCACCGTGAGACGGCGGGCGCGGACCATGGACAGCAGGAGCTGTACGTAGCGGGAGAACGGATCACCGATCACGATCCGGTCCGCCCTGCGCAGCATTCCGGTCAGGGCGCGCAGGGTCTTGAGCGGGGCGCCCGGGCCACCGCGCGCCTCCTGCCAGCGGACGTTGACGCCCTCGTCGCGGGCCAGCTCCGCCATCCGGCGCAGCTGGCCGCGCGACATCGGGTCGACCGGGGGGAGGACGACGACCGTGGTGTCCGCCAGGACGTGGTCGTCGCCTCCCTCCACACAGGCCCACTCCAGGACGTTCAGGAGCTGGACCGGGCTCTCGACGAAGGCGAGGTTCACCGGTCGGCCCGTCAGACCGCGACCGGCTCGGCGGCCGGGGCCGCCTCGGTGTTCTCGGCGACGACGCCCGCGACACGGCGGAGCTTCTTCATCGGGCCGAGCTCGGACTCGTACACCTTCTTGACGCCGTCACCGAGGGACGCCTCGATGGTGCGGATGTCGCGGACCAGGCGGGTCAGGCCCTGCGGCTCGACGGAGGCGGCCTGGTCGGAGCCCCACATGGCGCGGTCGAGCGTGATGTGGCGCTCGACGAACGCGGCGCCGAGGGCGACGGCGGCGAGGGTGGTCTGCAGGCCCGTCTCGTGGCCGCTGTAGCCGATCGGGACGTTCGGGTACTCCTGCTGGAGGGTGTTGATGACGCGGAGGTTCAGCTCCTCGGCCTTCGCCGGGTACGTCGAAGTGGCGTGGCAGAGAAGGATGTTGTCCGAGCCGAGGACCTCGACCGCGTGGCGGATCTGACGCGGGGTCGACATGCCGGTGGAGAGGATGGCCGTGCGGCCGGTGGCGCGCAGGGCGCGGAGCAGCTCGTCGTCGGTGAGGGAGGCCGAGGCGACCTTGTGGGCGGGGACGTCGAACTTCTCCAGGAAGGCGACGGCCTCGGTGTCCCACGGGGAGGCGAACCAGTCGATGCCGCGCTTGGCGCAGTGGTCGGAGATGGCCCGGTACTCGGTCTCGCCGAACTCGACGCGGTGACGGTAGTCGATGTACGTCATCCGGCCCCAGGGGGTGTCGCGCTCGATGTCCCACTGGTCGCGCGGGGTGCAGATCTCCGGGGTGCGCTTCTGGAACTTGACGGCGTCGCAGCCGGCGTCCGCGGCCACGTCGATCAGCGCGAGGGCGTTCTCGAGGTCGCCGTTGTGGTTGATGCCGATCTCGCCGGTGACGTAGACGGGCCGGCCGGGGCCGGCGGTGCGGGTGCCGAGGGTACGCAGACGGGAGGTGCTCATGAGGGTGTTTCCTTACTTGGTGGTGGAGTTGGTGGGGGTGGAGAGGTGGCCTGTGAGGGTGGGGCCGAGCAGCCAGGCCGCGATTTCGCGGATGGCGCCGAAGCCGCCGGGGGTGGTCGTGACGGCGCGCGCCGCGGCACGAACCGAGTCGTGGGCGCTCGCCACGGCGACGGGCCAGCCGGCGAGCGCGAAGCAGGGAAGGTCGTTGACGTCGTTTCCGACGTAGAGCACCCGCTCGGGGGCGATGCCCTGCTCGTCGCACCACTGCTTGAGCGCGAGGTCCTTGCGGTCGATGCCGTGCAGGACGGGGATCCTGAGCTTGTTGGCGCGGGCGGCGACGACCGGGTTCTGTTCGGTGGACAGGATGAGGAGGTCGAGCCCGGACTTGCGCAGGGCCGCGATGCCCAGGCCGTCGCCGCGATGGACGGCGACGATCTCGCGTCCGTCGGCGTCGATCAGGACGCGGTCGTCGGTCTGGGTGCCGTCGAAGTCGAGGACGACGGCGTCGATGTCGTCGCGGGTCGGCAGCGGCGACGGGTCGAGGAGCGGCGCGAGGGCGCGGGCGCGGGCCAGGTCGTGCGGGTCGTCGATCTCCAGCACCCTGGCGGGGTCGGTGGTGACCAGCGCGGTGTGGCCGAAGAAGCGGTGCCGGTGGGCACGGAACCCCGCCGCGTCCATCGCGTAGGCGGCGCCGGTCTCCAGCAGGTCCTGGGGGCGGTCCTGGCGGCGCGGGCGGACGGCCTTGTCGTGGTTGACGCCGTAGGTGTCCTCCTCGACCGCGGAGCCGTCGCGCCAGACGAAGCCGTGGAACGGGGCGACGGTGACGGCGGTGTCGGCGCCGTCGCGGGCGACCGCGGCGGCTACGCCGTCGATGTCCTCGCGGGTGACGAACGGGCTGGTGCACTGGACGAGCAGCACCACGTCGACGGTGCGCCCGTGCTTCGCCTCGTACGCGTCGAGTGCGTGCAGGACCGCGGCCTCGCTGGTGGCGGTGTCGCCGGCGATGGCCTGCGGGCGCTCGACGCAGTGCAGCCGGCCGGCTGCGCCGAGCGCGTTGGCCGCCGCCCCGGCCGCGTCCGCGATCGCCGCGTCGTCGGTCGTGACCACGACGTCCGTGACCTCGCGGGCGGACAGGCAGGCGCGGACCGCGCGGGCGACCAGCGGTACCCCGCCGACCTGGGCGAGGTTCTTGGCCGGGACGCCCTTGGATCCGCCACGGGCGGGGATCACGGCGAGCACGGTCGGATTCGGTGCCGGGGTCGGCGTCATCTCTGCTCCTGGATTCGTTGTCACAGCTCGCCCATCCGCCGGATCACCGGGGCGACCCGCTGGACGCCCTGCCGGTACGCGCCCCGGGCCGCTTCCCGTACCGCGTCGCGGACCGCGCCCCGTACCCCGCCGGTCTCGCGCGGAGCCGCGGCGCCGGGCAGTGGACGGCCGTCGGGGGCCAGGTGGTGGCGGGCGAGGATGCCGGGGAGGTAGCCCGGGGCGGTGGCGGGTGTGTAGTACGGGGCGAGGTCGGGAAGTCGGGGCTCGGCCAGCAGCGCGTCGACGCGGGCGCGGGCGGTGTCGTAGGAGGTGTCGTACGTGCCGTCGGCGGCGACGCCCTGGCCGGCCAGCCACTTCTCGTCGGGCTCCGGGTGCGAGCCGCCGTCGAGCCGGTCCCACGAGGTGAGCAGGCCCGAACCGATGAAGTGGTGGTTGCCGAGCGTCTCGCGGACGCCGAGATCGGTGAGGACCGCGGTGGGGATGCGCCGGTGCAACGACTCCAGCGCGGCGGTCGAGGAGACCGTGACCAGCAGGTCGGTGCGGTCCAGGACCTCGCCCATGTGTCCGTACACCAGGCGGAAGTTGGGGGGCAGCCCACCGGGCAGCCGCTCCGCGAGCCGCTGGTACGGAAGTTCTTCGATGTGCGTGGTGTGCTCACCGGGCTTGGAGCGCAGCTTCAGCAGCACCTCGCGGTCCGGGTGCAGCCTGGCGTGCTCGACGAGCCTGCGCAGCAGGTACGTACGGTCCGCGCGGGATGCGGGTACGGACGGCTGGGCGGCGAACACGACCGTGTCGCGGCCCTCCTGCGGGAGGTGCGGGGCGCCGCCGAGGAACGGCAGCGCGGCCTCCGTGACGGCCGAGGCGTCCGCGCCCACTCCTTCGTACACCGCGCGGAAACGCTCCGCGTCGTGACGGGAGTTGGCGAGGACGACGTCCGCGCCGTGCCGCAGCAGCAGCCCGTCGGCGAGCTTCTCGTAGACGACGCCGACGTAGCCGGTGACGACGACGGGCCTGGCGGGCAGCCGCAGGGTGGCGAGGCCGTGCAGCATCGCCTGGACGGCGCCGCCGACCAGGGCGAGGACGACGACGTCGTACCCCTCGTCCCGCACGGTGTGCAGGAACTCGACGGCCGTCACCTCGCGCACCCGGCCGGTCTCGACCCCGACGTCACCGACCTCGGCGAGCTGGCGGGCGGTCGGGGTGGCCCGGCCGCGCAGCAGCAGTCCGCTGATCTCGACCGGCCGGTCCGCTTCCCGGGGCGCGTCCGGGGACCCGGCGGTCAGGCGGCGCGCGGTGAGCGCGCCCCATTTCCACCGGGTGTCCGAGTCGGCGAGTACGGCCACTCGGAGCGCCGTGGTCCTGCTGGTACGTGGGGGCACGTCCTAGAAGTTAGGAAGGCATTTCGATTCGCGGCCCAACGTGACGGCAACAACTGGTTAACAGCCCGCCGACGCTTGGCGAATCGACTCCACAAAAGGTCCACGACCACCATGGATTCGGTCCGGTTCATCATTTCGACATTCGTCGTTCACCTGTCGTCCCTCCAGGGGCCAGGGCAAATGACGAGCACCCGCCTAGCGTGAGACGGGTGGTCAAGCTCTCCGTCGTCGTGCCGTTCTACAACGTGCAGACATACGCCCCCGACACCCTGAGAAGCCTGCGGGCCAACGCCCGCGAGGACTTCGAATTCATCCTCGTCGACGACTGTTCTACCGACGGGACCGCGGACATACTGCGCCGCGCCGAGGACGAGATTCCGGGGGTGGTCGTACGCAGACACACGCAGAACGGCGGGCTGGCCACCGCCCGGAACACCGGTCTGGACGCGTCCCGGGGCGAGTACCTCGCCTTCCTGGACGGCGACGACTGGCTCGCCCCCGGGTACCTCGCCGGGCTCCTCGCCCGCACCGAGGCGCTGGGCTGCGACTTCGTCCGTACCGATCACGTCCAGACCGAGGGCAGGACCCGTACGGTGCATCGCGTCCCGCACGGCAGGCGGGACGTGGTCATGGACCCGAGGGACGCGATCCTGCCCGCCGGGCGGACCACCTCGGTCGACTACCCGTACGCCTGGGCGGGCCTCTACCACCGGCGTCTCCTGGACCGCGGGCTGCTGCACTTCACCGACGGTCTGCGCACGGCGGAGGACCGGCCGTGGATCTGGCGGCTGCACCGCGAGGCGGATTCCTTCGCGGTGCTGGGACTTCTCGGAATTTTCTACCGGCGCGGCGTCGCCTCGTCACTGACGCAGATCGGTGATGTGCGCCAGCTCGATTTCATTCGCTCATTCGACCAAGTGGTACGGGAAACGGCGGCGGACCCCGAGGCACCGGCCCTGCTGCCCAAAGCGGTCCGCACGTATTGCGCCATCATTTCCCATCACATGGCCTCGATGGAGAGATTCGAACCCGCTGTGGCCCGTGCACTGAAGTCGATGAGTGCGGCTGCACTCAAGCGAATGCCGCAGGACGTGCTGGACGATGCCCTGGACTCGATGGACGTGCAGCGGGCGACCCTGCTGCGCCGGCTGCGCCGCCGCCCGGCCACCGCGAAGGAGGTGACGGCCGCATGAACAGCAGCCGGACCCGTACGACACAGATCTTCTTCGCCTCCACCCTCTACGGCGCGGCCACCCTCACCGCCGCGCTGGACGCGGGCGTCTTCGCGGACGCCGGCCGCCGCATCCTGCTCGTCTCGAACAACGCGGCGATCCCGGAGACGACACCGGCGCTCGACGCGATGCCCGGGTTCGACGCACTGCGCGGCCGGTTCGACGACGTGGTGTCGTGGAACGGCGCCATCGCCCCCTTCCACCCGAGCGGCTGGTCCCCGCGCCCGGACGATCTGCCGCTGTGGGAGCGGTATCTGCGCCTCGCCTGGGGGCTCGGCGACGACACCGTCGAGCTCGCGGTCGAGTCGATCCAGGTCAACCCGGCCATGGCCGTCGCCCAGATCTTCACCGGCGCCCCGATCGAGGTGTACGCGGACGGGCTGATGAGCTACGGCCCGACCAGGAACAAGATCGACCCGCTGATCGGCACCCGGGTGCGGCGGCTGCTCCATCTCGACCTCGTGCCGGGGCTGAAGCCCTTGCTGCTCACGGAGTTCGGGGTGGCGTCGCAGACCGTGCCGACCGAGGCGTTCCTGAAGGTCCTCGGTGAACTGGGCGACGCGCACGACGTGGTGGGGAGCGTGCCGTCCGTGGAGGCCCCCGCGCTGCTGCTCGGCCAGTACCTCTCCGCGCTGGGACTGATCAGCGCGGCGGAGGAGGAGAAGCTGCATCTGCGGATGATGCGCGGGGCGGTCGGACGGGGCCACACCCGGCTGGTGTTCAAGCCGCATCCGACGGCGCCCGCGCAGTGGTCGCGGGCGATGGAGGCGGAGGCGGCGGAGCTCGGCGCGGAGCTGACCGTGCTGGACTCGGGGGTGCTGACCGCGCCGGTCCTGGCCGAGGTGCTCTATCAGCGGATGCGGCCGGCCCTGGTCGTCGGCTGCTTCTCGACCGCGCTGCTCACGGCGTCCGCGTTCTACGGGCTGCCGGTCGCCCGGGTGGGCACGGAGATGCTGCTGGACCGGCTCTCGCCGTTCGAGAACAGCAACCGGGTTCCGGTGACGCTGGTGGACGCGCTGGTGCCGGACCTCGTCGACGGGGTCACGGCCGCGGACGCGGTGGCGCCGGCCGCGCTGAACGAGCTGGTCACCGCGGTCGGCTTCACGATGCAGCCGAAGATCTACCCGGAGCTGCGGGCGGCCGCGGAGCAGTATCTCTCCACCCGTCTCACGGCGTCGACCTGGCGCTACTTCAAGCGCAAGCGGCTCACTTCGCTCGGACTGCCGGGCGGGGTGCCCGCGCAGTTCGCGTTCCTGCCGCGGAGCGCCGCGGTGCGCAGGGTCGCGCGGCGGGCGAAGTCGTTGCGGCGGGTGGTGCTCCGGTAGGCCGGAGCGGCCGAGGACGGACGAAGGGGGCGGGGCGCCCGGCCGGCGCCCCGCCCCCTTCGCAGTGCCGTCAGACGCGCACGCCGCCCTGGATCACCCGGAGGTCCGCGGCGTTGGCCTCGGTGACCTTCCAGAGTTCCTGCTGCCGGCCGTGCACGTCGGCGACCGTCGCCGCGTGGTCGTCGAGCAGCCCTGCCGCGCGCTCCGCGAGCCGCGCGCCGAGGTGGCGGTCGTGGACGGAGATGCCCCACTGCGGCCGGTCGATGTCGGACAGGAAGTACGCCATCTTCGGGTGCGAGATGAGGCTGATGATCGGCGTACCGACACCGAACGGAATCATCCCCGCGTGCCCGCGCATCCCGATGACCAGCTTGGTCCGGGCGTACGTGGACCGGATCTCGTCGTTCTCGAAGTCGTACATCGGGATCACCGGCAACGAGATGCCGTGCTCGCGCCGCAGGTCGAAGGCGATCCGCTCGTCGTCCAGCGAGTGCGCCACGCACCGCACCTCGGCGTGCTTGCCGATCTCCTTGACCGCGGTGGCCATCTCGGCGAGGAAGTGCGCGTAGTCATGGCCGAAGCGGAGTCCGGACCGGTCGTAGGCGGCGTTGATCAGCACGGTGTTCTCGCGCTGCGCGGGGTCGGTCCACCCCTTCACCAGCTGCCGGGTGACCGTGGTCGGGCAGGGCTGGAAACGGACCTTGTCGTGCAGCGACGGCGGCAGCAGCTCCCGGACCTTCTCGATCGATCCGTGGTTGCGCAGCCCGAAGAACGAGGCGCGTTCGACCAGCTTCCGCAACGAGGAGAGGAACCGGTCCCGGCCGTGGCCGTAGGCCTGTCCGTCGAAGGCGTTGAACCCGACCGCGTACACCATGACGGGTACGTCGATCCGCTCCAGCAGCGCGTCGGGGACGTTCCACTGCCAGCCGCTGTTGCCGTTCGGCGCGGTGTCCGGGATGAAGAGGCCGCCGCCGCCGATGACCAGTCCGCGCCGGGCGTTGACCCGTTCCAGCGCGGCCTCGTCGAAGAGCCGGTGGGCGTGGACCGAATGCCAGCGGGCCGGCCCGGTGTCCTGGCCGAAGGCCAGCCGGACGCTCTCCGGGAGGAGCTTGTCCCCGGCGTTGCCCTGGCGGTCCATGTAGAAGGCGACATGCGCGAGCTGATCGGCGGCCGGTCCCTCCACGGGGGTGGCCGCGTCCTTGGTGCGCTTGTACATGAGGCGGTTCGCCCGGTGGGTCGGGTCGACCCCGAGCCCTTCGAGGGCGTACTCCGCGGCCGTGGCGTCGTCGCCGTGGATCCAGGCGATCTGGGCGAGCCGCGCGAAGGAGGTCGCCGCCCTGTTGGGGGCGGCGGTGGCGAGGAGGAGCTGGGCGCGGGCCTCCTCGTAACGCGAGACGCTCATCAGCGCGTGGCCGAGCACCTCGTGCGGCCAGGCGTCGTCGACCGGTATCCGGACGCCGCCGAGCAGGTCGGCCGCCTCCTGGTACTCCCCCGCGGCGATGTGCGCGGCGGCGACCCGGCGGGCGCTCTCCGGGTCGGCGGTGCGGCGGACGTGCGGGGTGCCGTAGTGCACCAGCAGGTCGTGGTGCTTGGTGCCGGGCAGCGCCACGTACGCGGCGTGGAACTCGGCGTCGGACAGCTCGAATTCACGCCAGCGGTCCTCGGCCTGCGCGTAGCCCGCCTCGCCGCCCTGCCAGGGCTTGTGCCGCCCGGTGAAGTGCAGGATCGCGGTGTCGTCGGGCACCGGGAGATCGCCGGAGAGCCGCCGCTTGACGAAGTTGTAGCGGGCGTCGAGCTGTACGAAGCCGCCGTCGAGAACGGCGTTGAGGATGCCCTGGTCGTGCTTGTCGAGCTCGTACGTCCCCTTGCGGCCGACCTCGTCGATCCGCGCGCAGAACTCGTCGCTCAGGTACTCGCGCTGGATGACCAGCAGCCCGCTGTTGAGCTTGTGCTGCCCGTAGAAGAACTGCGGCACGGCGGCCAGCCCGTCGCGCAGCTGCAGCAGTTCGCCGAGATCTCCGAGGACCACCATGTCGGTGTCCAGGGTGATCACGGTGTCGTATTCACGCACCCGGAACACGTCGAGGATGAAGTACGCCTTGCGCACCAGGTAGTTGTCCTGGTCGCCCTTGGCGTACGAGTCGTAGTGCTCGGCGTCGACCCGGCGGAAGTCGACGCGCGGGTGCAGCGCCCGGATCCGGGCGACGGAGTCGGGGCGCAGTCCGTCGTGCAGGACGAGGAAGTCCTCGCAGACACCGGGGTTGGACAGGGCGAGACTGCGCAGCAGGGCGAGGAAGCCCGGCAGGTAGTTCTCGTCCACGAAGCTCGCGAAGGCGACCCGGCGCTTGCCGGTGAGGGCGTTCGCGGGGGCGGGGGCCCGGAGTGCGGGCGCGGGCACGGTGGGCGTCGTCATCGCAGTCTGATCCTCATATCGGTGACGCTCTGGGCGCGTTCCATGACCCACGCCTTTTCGCTGGTGTACTCGTGCACGGAGGTGATGGGCATCTTCATCGCCGCGGGCAGCCGGTAGGCACCGCTTTCGTAGAAGTCGAAGCCGATCAGGTCGAGTTGCGGGCTGACGTCCAGGTGGTCCAGCAGCCACAGCATGTTGAAGCCGCTGGTGGGGATGGCCGGCCAGACGTCGGCGCCGACCTTGCCGATGTCGCGCAGCGGCCAGCGCAGCGATTCGTCGCCGAGGTACTGCTGGGCGCCCGGCACCAGCCGGTTGCGCAGCGAGTACTTCCAGTCGCCCGAGAGCCCGCCGAACACCAGCCGGGTGTGGACCTTCTGGTCCCAGTTGAAGCCGTGCTTGTGGATGGTCGCGTGGATGTCGGTGCGCCGTCCGGTGGCCGACGGGTCGATCCGGTACGAGTTGAAGCGGACGACCAGGTCGTACGCGTCGATCTCGGCCCCCATGGAACTGGTCCCGACGCGCTGCGAGTTGGCGATCAGGCAGATCGACTTGCCCGCGATGCGGTTGCGGAACTCACCGAGCGTCGTCCATTCGACGTCCCCGAAGGTGGGGTCGCCGATCGGGCCGCGCATCCGGGCCCTGCGCTGCTCGGCGTAGAGCGCGACCAGGTCGGTGAGAAGTGCCGGTCCGGTGGGGTCGGCGGGTCCGGCGGCGCCGCTGCCCGCCATTCCGCCCGCTTCCATCGCGAGGGCCAGGTACTGGGAGGCGGCCTCCTGGATCTCCGGCACCGGGGCACCGCTCCGGGCCTGCGCCATCAGGGCGCCGATCAGCCGCGGCCGGGCCGCCTGCCAGTCGCCGCGCTCCCGCAGCGCCAGACCCTCGGCCCAGGACGCGGTGACGGACCGGCCGGCGAATGCGGCGGCCTCCGGGCAGTCGCGCTCCAGCTTCCGCAGCAGCTCGTTCTGACGCTCGGCGCCCACCCGCAGGCCGGCGATCTTCGCCGCCACCCCGAAGCCGTCGTCCTCGGTCAGCGCGAGGTAGTGCTCGTACGCGTCGACGGCGGCGGCCTCCGCGCCCATCGCCTCCAGCGTCCGGGCCCGCAGCCGCCAGCCAGCGCGGGAGCGCTTGCGCTGCGTCAGGACGGTGTCGGTGATGAGGATCGCGAGCTTCAGCTCGTCCTCGTAACCGCAGTCCAGCGCCTTGTTGCCGACCGCGAGCAGCGGGTTGAGCAGGGCGTCGCCGAGGACGAGCGCGGAACCCGGTCCGCCCTTCCCTGGGCGTCGCAGCAGCGGCACCGGGGAGGCCGCGGGGGCCGACTGCTCCATGGTGGCGTGGGTGGCCAGCAGGCTCCGCAGCGCCTCCGCGAGCGCGGCGCGCCGCCGGTCGAGCCCGGCGACCAGCTTCCCGCTGTGCGCGGCGCACGCGCGCAGGCAGGTCTCCAGTTCCGCCGGCCGGACGGTGGCGAGGTGGGACGTGCCGCCTTCGGGCGGGGCCGCGTCCTCCGCGTCACGTTGCCGTGGCCAGCGGGTGCGGGCTTTCGTCATGGCGCTCCAAGCGTCTGGGTGCCCGTGGGGGGAAGGGGCGTAGGAAGGGGTACGGATGTTCGGCGACCTTCGAGGTTCCGTAGCACGTTAAGAAACCTGAACGGCCGCGAGATGAACTCGCCCTGTCAGCACGGGAAACTGCTTCCCTCCGCGCGTTTCCGGGCCTTCCGGCGTCCTAGCCTGACCCTTCGCCACCGTGGGAAGGGACGTCAGTGACCATCACACCGGAGATACCGGGCAGGACCGTCGAACGGGCTCCGGCCGGTCCGGCGCAGGACGGAATCCGGCCGCCGCGGCCCCGCGCCAGGCCGCGGCTGCGTGCGCTGGACGGGCTGCGGCTGGTCGCCGCGCTGATGGTCGCGGCGTACCACTACGGCGGCCGGGGCGGTGAGATCACGAAGGCGTGGGGGGTGTCCGCCGCCTCCCTGTTCCCCTCCGCGCACACCTGGTTCGCCTACGGCTGTCTCGGGGTGCAGATCTTCTTCGTCATCAGCGGCTTCGTGATCTGCATGAGCGGCTGGGGCCGCAGCCTGGCTTCGTTCTTCGCCTCCCGGGCCGCCCGGCTGCTGCCCGCGTACTGGGTGTCGGTGCTGCTGGTGACGCTGGTCTTCGCGCTGCCCGCGGTGGTGTACGAGGCGGTCTCCCCCAGCGACGTGCTGGTCAATCTGACGCTGCTGCAGCAGCCGCTGGGCGTGGACCGGGTGCTGGGCGTGTGCTGGACGCTGTGGGCGGAGATCCGGTTCTACGCCCTGTTCGCCGTGTGCGTCGTCCTGCCGGGGGCCGGCCGGCGGCGCATCGTGCTGTTCTGCGCCGTGTGGACGCTGGCCTCGGCACTCGGCAAGGCGTCCGGCGAGCCGCTGCTCGACGTGGTCCTGATGCCGGAGTACGCCCCGTTCTTCATCGGCGGCATCGGGCTCTACCTCGTCCACCGCAACCGGCGGGACGCCACCGCCTGGGGCATCGTCGGGGTCAGCTGGCTGCTCGGCCAGCACTACGCGGTGGCCGATCTGTGGCACCCGGCGGGTCCGCACGACTTCTCGTACCGCTCCTCGCTGGTCATCATCGCGATCGTGACCGCGGGGTTCTGCGCGGTCGCCGCCATCGCGGTCGGCGCCCTCGCCCGATTCGACCATCCGTGGCTGACGGTCGCCGGAGCGCTGACGTACCCCTTCTACCTCGTCCATGAACATCTGGGGTGGGTGGTGGTGGGCACGCTGCACCGCCGCTTCGGCATCCCCGCCTGGGAGACGGCGGCGCTCACCGTGGTGCTGATGCTGGTACTGGCCTGGCTGATGCACCGGTACGTCGAGCGTCTGCTCACCCCGCGGCTGCGTCGCGCGCTGTCGGGCGGGACGGTGGCCCGCTCCGCCTGATCGCCGCTCAGCGCACCCCGTACCGGGCCTCGATCGGCCAGGACGCGTACAACCTGGGCTGGAAGCTCGGCCAGGTGCTGCGGCACGGCGCACCTGCGGCGCTGCTCGACAGCTACGAGGCGGAGCGCCGGCCGGTCGCCGCCGGCATGCTGGGGCTCTCCACCCGTATCCACCGCGGCGAGCAGGAGCGCGGCGCGGCCGCCCAGCAGCTGGGTCTCGGTTACCGCGAGGGGCCGCTGTCGACCGGGCGCGCGGGGGCGCTGGAGGCGGGCGACCGGGCCCCGGACGGGCCGGCCGGCGACGGCCTGCGCCTCTTCGACGTGTTCCGGGGGCCGCACTTCACGCTGCTCTCCGTCGGCACGGACGCCGGGCTTCCCGCGTTCGACGACGCCATGGTCCGCGTCCACCGCATCGACGCCTACGAGGCGTACGGGAAGGGCCTCTTCCTGATCCGGCCCGACGGGTACGTGGGCTGGGCGGGCGACGACGCCTCGGGGCTCGCCGACTGTCTGGCACCGCTCGGTCTCGGCGCCACCCGCAGCTGAGTCCCCGCGGCCCGGGTCCCCTCCGGTGCGGTGTGTGAGACCGACGGCCGGCCCGCCGGTCTCACACGCTGCTGAGCGAGAGCTTCGCCGCGAAACCGAGGAACAGCACGCCCGCCGCCGAGGTCGCACCCGCCGACAGCCTCTTGCGTCGGCGGAACGCGGCGGACAGCCGGGTGCCGCCGAATATCAGCGCCGACAGGTAGAGGAAGCTCGCGGCCTGCAGCAGCGTCCCCAACAGCAGGAAGGAGAGGGCCGGATAGGCGTACCCGGGGTCGACGAACTGCACGAAGAACGAGATCAGGAAGAGGATCGCCTTCGGGTTGAAGAGGCTCACCACCAGTGCCCGCCGGTACGGCCGCTCCACCGTCCCGGACGCCGTCTTCGCCCCGTCCGGCCGGGCGGTCTCGGCCGCCAGCTCGACCATCTGCCGGTGCCGCTCGCGCCACATGGACGCCGCGGCCCGCAGCATGCCGATCGCCAGCCAGGTCAGATAGCCCGCGCCCGCGTACTTGACGATCGCGAAGAGAATGGGAGTCGTCTGCAGCAGCGAGGCGGCGCCGAGCGCGGCCAGCGTCATCAGCACGGTGTCACCGGTCCACACTCCGGCCGCCGCCACATATCCGCTCCGCACACCGCGCCGGGCGGAGACGGAGAGCACGTACAGCGAATTCGGCCCCGGCAGCAGAACGATCAGCACGAGGCCGACGAGATAGGTCGGCAGATCAGTGACACCCAGCATGAGAGCGAGTGTCGCACAGGGGTACGACAATGCGGTCGGGCGTCCCGCGTACCGGTCAGGGCCTCAGCGGCCGCCGCGACGGCCTCGTTCCGGGGCCGCCCCCACTGACCCGTCCGTGGCTGCCGGCACCCCGCGGGAGGACATCCGCGCCGGCGCTCAGAACGCGTCCGTCGGGACGTACGTCCCCCAGACCTCCCGCAGCGCGTTGCAGACCTCGCCGACCGTCGCCCGCGCCGCCAGCGCGTCCTTCATCGGATACAGCACGTTGTCCGTCCCCTCGGCCGCCTTCTTCAGCCGGCCGAGCGCCTCGTCGACCGCCGCACCGTCGCGTCCGGCGCGCAGCTTCGCCAGCCGGGCCGCCTGCTGCGCCTCGATCGCCGGGTCGACGCGGAGCGGCTCGTACGGCTCCTCCTCGTCGAGCTGGAAGCGGTTGACACCGACCACGACGCGCTCCGCGCTGTCCGTCTCCTGGGCGATGCGGTAGGCGCTGCGCTCGATCTCGCTCTTCTGGAAGCCGCGCTCGATCGCGTCGACCGCGCCGCCCATGTCCTCGACCCTGCCCATCAGCTCCAGCGCGGCCGCCTCCACGTCGTCCGTCATCCGCTCGACGACGTACGAACCGGCGAACGGGTCGACGGTGGCCGTGACGTCGGTCTCGTACGCCAGTACCTGCTGGGTCCGGAGCGCGAGCCGGGCGGACTTGTCGGTCGGCAGGGCGATCGCCTCGTCGAACGAATTGGTGTGCAGCGACTGCGTACCGCCGAGGACCGCGCCGAGCCCCTGGATCGCGACGCGCACCAGGTTCACCTCCGGCTGCTGCGCGGTGAGCTGGACGCCGGCGGTCTGGGTGTGGAAGCGGAGCATCAGCGACTTGGGGTCCCTGGCCCCGAACTCCTCCTTCATGACCCGGGCCCAGATCCGGCGGGCGGCGCGGAACTTGGCGACCTCTTCGAGGATCGTCGTGCGGGCGACGAAGAAGAAGGAGAGCCGGGGGGCGAAGTCGTCGACGTCCATGCCGGCCGCGACGGCGGTGCGGACGTATTCGATGCCGTCCGCGAGGGTGAACGCGATCTCCTGCGCGGGCGAGGCGCCGGCCTCCGCCATGTGGTAGCCGGAGATCGAGATCGTGTTCCACTTCGGGATCTCGGCCTTGCAGTACTTGAAGATGTCGGCGATCAGCCGCAGCGAGGGCTTGGGCGGGAAGATGTACGTGCCGCGGGCGATGTACTCCTTCAGGACGTCGTTCTGGATGGTGCCGGTCAGCCGGTCGGCCGGGACGCCCTGCTCCTCACCGACCAGCTGGTAGAGCAGCAGCAGGAGCGCGGCGGGGGCGTTGATCGTCATGGACGTGGAGACCTTGTCCAGCGGGATGCCGCCGAACAGGATCCGCATGTCGTCGATCGAGTCGATCGCCACCCCGACCTTGCCGACCTCGCCGGAGGCGATCGGCGCGTCGGAGTCGTGACCCATCTGGGTGGGCAGGTCGAAGGCGACGGACAGGCCCATCGTGCCGTTGGCGATCAGCTGCTTGTAGCGGGCGTTCGACTCCGTCGCCGTACCGAAGCCCGCGTACTGCCGCATCGTCCAGGGCCGGCCGGTGTACATCGTCGGGTACACGCCGCGCGTGAAGGGGTAGGCGCCCGGCTCTCCCAGCTTGTCGCCGGCGTTCCATCCGTCGAGTGCGTCCGGCCCGTACACCGGCTCGATGGGCAGTCCCGACTCCGACTCGCGCGTCATCTGCTGTACCTCCCATGAAGCTACCTACTGGTAACCAACGATCCTCGCGACGGACTGTAGCGGCGGGCGTGCGACCGGTGCAGGGGCACCTGCTGGGACCTTGCTCACAGCGTGCGCCCGGGGCCGCCGCCACCGCACTGACCATCATGCGGGGGCTTTGGCAACCGGGCAGAGCGGGAATCCGTCTTCATGGAGACCGAAGCAACCAGGGGGCCGCGATGGCAGGCATACGCAGGACCAGGATCGGTTCCGGACCGGTGCGCCGGGCAGGCGGTACGGCGGTGGCCGCCGTCACCGTGCTCGCACTCGGCATCACGACCGCGGGCTGCCGGGCCGACGCCTCCAGCGGTTCCCCGGCGCGGCACCCGTCCGCGCCGGAGGCATCCGCCCCGGCGACCGACGACGCCAAGCCCGCCGCGTCCCCCTCGCAGCCGGAGCCGTCCCCCTCGAAGTCGCCGGAACCCGGTCCGCAGAGCACGACGCTGATGGCGAGCGGTGCAGAGGGCAAGCAGGTGCGCGAGCTGCAGGCCCGGCTCCGTCAGATCGGCCACTTCGACCGCAGCCCGACGGGCTACTACGGCACGCTCACCGTCGCCGCCGTGCAGTCCTTCCAGGGCAAGCGCGGGCTGTCGCGTACGGGCAGGACGGACAGCCTCACCTGGCAGAAGCTCCTCGCCATGACGCGGAAGCCGACGGCCGCCGAGCTGAACCCGCCGACCTCACGCCCCCTCGGCAGTCCCGACCCGCGCTGCATGACCGGGCGGGTGCTCTGCATCAGCAAGAACAGCCGGACCCTGGCGTGGATGATCGACGGCCGGGTCGTCTCGTCGATGGACGTGCGGTTCGGCTCCGAGTACACCCCGACCAGGGAAGGCACCTTCTCCATCTACTGGAAGTCCCGCCACCATGTGTCGACGATCTACCACACGGCCATGCCGTACGCGATGTTCTTCAGCGGCGGCCAAGCGGTGCACTACTCGTCGGACTTCGCGGCCCGCGGCTACAGCGGCGCCTCGCACGGCTGCGTGAACGTCCGGGACGAGGGGAAGATCGCCGCTCTCTTCGACCAGGTCCGCACCGGCGACAAGGTCGTCGTCTACTGGTGAGGGGCGCGGGCGGGACCGGGGGAACGTGTCCCGCCCGCGCCTGGTGCGCCGAGCCGAAGGTACGGGGGGAACCCCGGCTCTGTGCGCGGCCGATGACCAGTCGGCTCACTCCGTACAGCGCCCTTGCGCCGAAAAGTGTCACACCCGGCGACGACACGGCCGCCCGTGCGGATCATCCGAAGGGCGAGGAGGTGTGCAGCGCGGCCGGAGACGTCGTCGTCGCAGCGGCCGTACCGCCCGGGTGAACCGGCACCGAGGGCTCCGCGGAGGCGGGACCGAACCAGAGCGAACGAACCGCGTCCGAGCTGCTGTTGCCCCGGCCCGCGCCGCCCTCGCCCTGTCCGTCCATGCCGTTGCCGCCCTGCTCGCCGTCGACCAGCCGCCGGCAGAACCGGTCCAGGCCACCGCCCCCGCCGGCCAGGGTCTCGAGCCTGCGCCTGCGCTCCGGGTCGAGCTTGCCGTCGCGGTAGTCGCGGCACGCCCGCAGGGTCCGCTCCAGCCACTCACCGGACCGGCCGGCCCGGGCATCGCCGGGCGTGCTGTCGCTGCCGGCCCCGACCGAGGCGTGCGAGCCGTCGTCCCGGCCGCCGTCGCCGTTCCTGCCGCCCTCGCCCGACCGGTCGTTCCGGTCCCCGTCGCCACCCGTGCCCCTGCGGGTTCCGTCGGCGGCGCGCGGGGGTGGTGCGGCGGTGTCCGGGGCGGTGTCCGAGCCGCGGGACGGCGGGGCGGACGGCTCGCCGGACGCGCCCCCCGAACCCAGTTGTTCGGGGACCGCGGACGCCGACACGGAGGATGCCGGCAACGGGCCGGCGTGCCCGCCGAACGGTCCGGGAAGGATGCCCGCACCCGCGGCGACGGCCACTCCGCCGAGCGCGCAGCCCGCGAGCGACGCGACCAGGCCGTACCGGACCGGCCGGCTCCAGCGCGGCGCGGGCCTGCCGCCTGACGAGGCCGCGGCGGCGCGGCCGATGCGTACCGGCCCGAGCGGCGCGGGCCGCCCCGGCCCGCCGTGCTCCGTATCGCGATCGCGGGCCGCCGGCTGTGCACCTTCCGGCCGCGCGTCCGCGGGTGCCGTCGCCCCGGCCCTTCCGCGCGCGGCGCGCGAATTCTCCCGGAACGCGGCCAGCGCGGCGGCCTCGCCCGGCAGTTCGGCGTCGGCCGGACGGGCGTCGCGGGCGGCGGCGGCCAGTGCGGCGGCGAGCCGTTCGGCGTCGGTGCGGGCGTGGCCGTCGGCAGGTTCGACCGGTTCACCGCGGAACAATCGCTCCGCGGCTTCCCTGTCGAGCCATGCATACTGCTCGTCGGCCATCACATGTCCCTCTGCGTTCATGGACGCGAATGCGTCACACCGGCGGACGCCGTCAGACCGGTGTGGGAGAGGCGCTGGGCGGGCACCGCACCGAACCCCGGAGCCTGGCCTGCCGTACTCCCGCGCGACAGGGAACCCCCTGACGCGCCGTCACCCGCACCGCTGTCCGCGCCGCTGTCGTCGCCGTCCGCGCGGAGCAGCTCCGCCAACCGCTTCAGCCCGCGGTGCGCGGCGGTCCGTACCGCCCCCGGCCGCTTGCCCAGCGTCTGCGCCGCGCTCTTCGCGTCCAGTCCGACCACCACCCGCAGCACGACGGCCTCCGCCTGGTCCTGCGGCAGCTGGGCGATGAGGGACATCGTACGGCCGGTTGCGAGGGCCTCGATCGCCTCGTCGGCGGTGTCGGACTCGGCGGGCTTCTCGGACAGCTCCGTCTCGTCGCCGCCGATCGCGGGGCGCCTGCTCCGCATCCGCAGATGGTCGAGGGCCCGGTTACGGGCGATCCGTGCCGCCCAGCCGCGGAAACGGTCGGCGTCCCCGCTGAAACGGTCGAGGTCGCGCGCGATCTGCAGCCAGGACTCGGACGCCACGTCCTCGGCGTCCGGCTCCCCCACCAGTGTCCGTATGTAGCCCAGCAGCCGCGGCTGCACTGCGCGGTACACAGAACGGAAGGCTTCCTCGTCCCCGTCCTGTGCCGCGAGCACCGCGGCGGTCAGCTCCGCGTCGTCCCCCAGCACTCCCTCAACCCGCCCTGCTGTCCTGAATCGCAGCTGGTCACCACTGCCGCGCCACCCTGCGCGACTCAGCACGCTACGTCCTCCGCGGGGGCTGCGTCCATGACTTGTACAACCCGCAACTTTCTTCGGATGCGGTCCGGTGTGACAGAAAACGCGCTCATGGCGCAGAGATGAGTACGGGGTCGTCCTGCGGCCCCGCGGAAGACGACCGGGGCCTCTCCTGTGGGGGGTGGCGGCCCCGGTCGTCCTCGTTGCTCCCGGCGTCGTTCCCCGGGAACTCTCCGGCTTCCTGCCCACCCGGCACCCGAGAAGCGCGCCGCGACCGGGCATCCGCCGCCCCGGGACCCACCGTCCGCGGTCACTCCGTGTCCGGCCCGCGCCCCCGCGCCCTGCGCGCCGTCGCCGCGCGCAGCACCCGCTGCCCCTCGGTCGAGGCGTCCAGCACCTGACGCAGACCCGCAGCTGCCGCGCCGGACTCCGCCAGCATCTCCAGGATCCGGATCTGCCGGCGCACCTCCCCTGCCACCAGCGGTCCGGCACCGGCCGGATCGCCCTCCCGGCAGCGCCGCAGCAGTTCCGCCCCGGCGCCGGGCGTCGCGTCCTGGCCGAGGTGGACCTCCAGGGCCAGGGACGAGCAGGCGTCCGCCCATGCCCGCAGCCCCGGATCCGTCCGCTCCGCAGGCGCTTCGCCGAGCAGCTTCCGTATCGCCGGTACCGCTCCGTCGGTCCCTGGCGGCAGGTCGTCCAGCGCCGCGCGGGCCTCCGCCAGACGGTCCTGCCACTCGTCTGCGACGGCGCAGCCGACCCAGAGCGGACGGAACGGGTCCTGGTCGGCGCCGTCCGCGGGCTGCGGCAGGCACCGGTCGAGGCAGGCGACTCCGCTCGCGGCCAACGCCCGCTCGTCAGCGGCGGCGATCAGTTCCAGCAGGCTCATCGGCTTCTCCCCGTCGGCCTGTCCCCGTGCGGGTCCGCACGGGGACGCGGCACTTCCCGCTGCCGCATACCGCTTTCAGCGTCGGATGGCTCGAAATCGTCACTGCCGGAGTCCGAAATAGCACCCCATGGCGATCACGCCTCCCGCCGGGCCCTGCGGGTCCGCTCCGGCCTGCCGGACGGCCGGTGGGACACCGGACGAGCGGACATCAGCAGACCGGATGGCCCAGCGCGGCCCGCTCCCCCTGCATCCGGGTCAGCTTGCGCACGAAGAGGATCGCGAGCCCCGCTGCCACCATGTCGAGCACGTCGGCCGCCAGCATGGGGCCGACGGCGTCCACGATCTCCTGGGCGTTCCCGGCATCCGAGTACTTCTGGGAGGCGTACCGGGAGAAGAACGTCGAGAAGATCCACGCCCCCCACCACAGGTTGACCGGGGCCAGGGAGACCGAGCGCCAGGTGCCGTCGGTGTTGGTCTGGGCGCTCGTGGTCCAGATGCCACCCGCGATCCGGCGCGGCAGCACCAGGTTGGCGACCGGGACGAACCACGCGCCCACCGCCCACCCGGGCTTCATCGGCTGCGCACCGGCGTCGAACACCTCGGCGTTCAGCCGCACCCGCCGGAACCAGATGATGAAGACGGCGGCGGTGGCCAGCAGCACCAGGACCTGGAGGACCCCCGTCGCCGCGTACAGGTTGTCGGCGCGACTCGCCTCGGCGCCGTCGGGCATCGCGATGCCGTTGAACAGGCTGCGGATGTTCAGCCCCGCGAGCACGGAGAGCAGGTCGGCCACGACGGCGATCACCAGCAGGACCACGACGGCCCTCGCGAGCCCGTCGGGTGAGCGCAGCCGCTGCTGCGGCGCAGTGAAGAGCGGGGCGGCAGGTGCCGGTGCCGCTGTCGCGACCGGCCCGGCACAGGAGAGGCAGCGCCCCTCCGCAGTGACCGACGGTCTGATTCGGCAGGTCGAGCACAGCATGAAGTGGAACCCCCCAGGATTCTGATCTGTCCGCAGAACACACGCATCTCTCACCGAGCGCGCGGCAAGCGGAATCTATCCCTGGCCCACTGTGCTGTCCATTGAGATCCGGTACGGCCCGTTCAGCCCGCCTTGTCGATCTTCCCGGCCAGCGACTCGAACTGCGCCCAGCTCAGCGCCGGTTTGCCCGGATCCCAGAGCTTCTGGGCGGTTGCCCGCAGCGGCATCCGGATCCCGGCCGCCACCTGCTCCGGGGTCTGCGCCTGCGGAAGGTCGCCCCAGACCGCGAACCGTCCGCCCAGGATCTGCTTGGAGTAGCGGTCCGGGACCGGCCGGGTGCCGCGCAGGACGAGCGGGGTCCACTGCTCGTAGATCCGCTTGCCCGTCGGGTAGACGAAGTTGTTGGGCTGGCCGAGGACGTAATAGAGGAACTCGTCGTTGAGGTTGACCACGCGACGCCCCTCGGCCAGGTACTCCTCCGGCGGCCGGGCCCCGTACTCCTTGCCCGTCCAGTACTCGACCTGGATGCTCTTGTCGGCCTTGACGACTCCGCCGCGGAACAAGCCGTCGTTCCACGCCTTGGTCTGCTGCCCGTGCGGACGCACCACCGCCGCGCGGTCGTTGAGCCAGCCGGTGGCGAGGTCCTTGATCCCGGCCGCCTGCCCGTACTTCTGCTGGGCGGCACGCTGGAGCTGCGGGTACGAGGCGGCCGGGTTCTGCACCGTCAGCGCGCGGTACTCGTCCCCGCCCAGATGCCAGTACGCGCCGCCGAAGAGCTCCGCGAACTCCCCGATCAGCTGGTCGATGAGTTTCGCCGCGCCCGGATTCGAGATGTCGATCGATCCGGCCGAACGCACCCCGGCCGTGTTGCGCAGCTGCAGGTCGGGGTGGGCGCGCAGGACGGCGCCCAGATGGCCGGGGGAGTCGAGCTCGGGGACCACGTCGATGTGCAGTCTGCCCGCCAGGTCCAGGATCTGCCGGACCTCGGCCTTGCTGAGGTGCTGGGGCGACACCACCTCGGGATGCGTGTCGGACTGGATCCGGAACGCCTGGTCGTCGGAGAAGTGCAGGCCGAGCTGGTTGAGCTTGAGGTCGGCCATCTCGCGCATCCGGGCCTCGATCCAGCCCACGGTGTAGTACTTGCGGGCGATGTCGAGATTGAGTCCGCGCTGCGGCCGGTCGGGGCGGTCGCGCACCTCGCCCTCGGGCATCGCACCGTCCGCGCGCAGCGACTGCTTCAGGGTGCGGGTCCCGTAGAAGACGCCGGCCTGGTCGGGCCCGGTGATGGTGACCCGCCGGTCGTGGGTCTTCAGGGTGTACGACTCGGGGCCCCCGCTGCCGGGGGCGCCGAGGGCCAGCTCCACATCGCCCGCGCGGGCCGGGACAGCGCCCCCGTAACGGATCTTCAGTTCCTTGGCGAGGAGCTGCGCCTCGTCCGCGAGCGGCTGGCTGCCCGCGGCGATCACCACGGCACTGGTCCCCTCCGGCCGCCAGCCGGGGCCGTGGGCGGGGACGTGCTCACGGACGGCCGGGATGGTGCGGGGCGCATGGGAGAGCGGGTAACTGCGGGTCGGCGAGGGTGAGGCGTGCGAGGCCGTGCCGGCCACGGACGCCTCGCTCCGGTGTCCGGTGCCGGAGCCCTCCGGCCAGACGACGACGGTGACCGCCACGGCGGCCGCGGCGGTGAGAGCCGCGCCGGTCGCAAGCGCTCGGCGTGAGGGCGACATCGGTCAGAAACCTCCGGATTACATCGAGAAATAGTCGGTCAGGGAAGAAGTGAGGAGATAGCTGGGCATTCTCCTCGAAAACTCGTCATCAGGTGTTCCGAAACTCTCCTTCCGGGTGACATTCGTGCATCCGTCGGACGGCCGTCGCCCCGCCTCGCTAGCGTTGGGCACATTCGTCTCTCCCTTCACCCTGCATCTCCCTGGCATCTCCTGCCCCTCGGCCCACGAGGCACGGATGCCGATGCCGATGATTCGAGGAGTCCCACGCTGTCCAGGCCAAGCGAGTCCCCCGCCGGCCTCCCGGAACCACCGCGGCAGCGGCGGGGCCGCCCCGCCGCGCCCGCCCGCACCCGCGGCCGGACCCCGGCCGTCGTCAGCGACCGCACCCCCGGACTCGACCGGTTCAACTCCGCGTCCACCGCAGCGGCCGAGGACGCCCTGCTCGGCTGCTTCGCGAGTGTGCGCTGGGCACAGCGGCTGGCTGCGCACCGCCCCTACCCCGCGCTGGACGCCCTTCTCGCCGCCGCCGACGAGGCGGCGTACGACCTGGCCCCCGAGGATCTCGGCGAGGCGCTCGCCGCCGAGGTCTCCCCCGGACTGCACCGGACCGCGCCGCACTCCGCACACCTCGCGCTGAGTGCAGCGCACGCCGCGTACGAGTGCCGCTTCGGCCATGTCTTCGTGATGTGCCTCGACTCCTTCCGGCCCTCCGAGCACCCGGACCAGGTGCTGGCGGGCATCCGGACCAGGCTGGGCCACGACCGGGACGAGGAGCGCGTGGTCACGGCCGACGAGATGCGCAGGCTCGCCCGGGGCCGCATCATCGAGCTGGTGACGGGCACGCTCCGAGCGGACGAACCGACTGGAATCCGGGCAGAAGCCTGGACGGAAGGTCGGACGGAAGGTCGTTTCTAGCCCGTCCGTGCCTGTTTGATTGCCACTTTGATCACACCAGAGGCCCCGGCGCGAACGAACCGACAAACCGTCGCTACGATGGCCGGGGCCGGTGGACCGTACCCGGCCGGGTCAGACCGACAGTCAAGCCGGCCGACCCCAATCCCCGCTCCCGGAGGGTTCTTCCGTGCCGGCTGGAACGCTGTACCGCGGCCGGGAAGGCATGTGGTCCTGGGTGGCTCATCGAGTCACCGGTGTCCTCATTTTCTTCTTCCTGTTCGTACACGTCCTGGACACCGCTCTCGTCCGCGTCTCCCCCGAGGCCTACGACAACGTCGTGGCCACGTACAAGACGCCGATCGTCGCGCTCCTCGAATACGGCCTGGTGGCCGCCATTCTCTTCCACGCGCTGAACGGTCTCCGCATCGTCGCCGTGGACTTCTGGGCCAAGGGCCCGCGCTACCAGAAGCAGATGCTCTGGACCGCCGTGGGTATCTGGGTCGTGCTGATGGTCGGGGCCCTGTACCCCGTCCTCGGCCACGCCGTACGCGAACTGTTCGGGAGCTGAGGCCAATGTCCACCGACTCTTCCGCCGCGATCGGCTCCGTCGAAGGCGTCAGCCTCTACGACGTGGACCACCCGGCCCCGGTCATCGAGTCCCCGCGCAAGCGGACGGGCAAGAGCCCGAAGGGCTCGCGCACCAACTTCGAGATGTACGCCTGGCTCTTCATGCGCCTGTCGGGCATCGTGCTCGTCGTCCTGGTCCTCGGCCACCTGCTGATCCAGCTCGTGCTGGACGGCGGCGTCTCCAAGATCGGCTTCGCCTTCGTGGCGGGCCGCTGGGCCTCGCCGTTCTGGCAGGTCTGGGACCTGGCGATGCTGTGGCTGGCCATGCTCCACGGCGCCAACGGCCTCCGTACAGTCATCAATGACTACGCCGAACGGGACAACACCCGCTTCTGGCTCAAGATGCTGCTGTACACCGCCACGGTGTTCACCGTCCTGCTGGGCACGCTGGTGATCTTCACCTTCGACCCGAACATCCGCTAGGCGCCGGGCCAGAGGGACCAGAGGAAATCATGCAGATCCACAAGTACGACACCGTCATCGTCGGCGCCGGCGGCGCCGGCATGCGCGCGGCCATCGAGTCGACGAAGCGCAGCCGTACCGCCGTGCTCACGAAGCTGTACCCGACCCGCTCCCACACGGGCGCCGCGCAGGGCGGCATGGCCGCCGCGCTCGCCAACGTGGAGGAGGACAACTGGGAGTGGCACACCTTCGACACGATCAAGGGCGGCGACTACCTGGTCGACCAGGACGCCGCCGAGATCCTGGCGAAGGAGGCCATCGACTCCGTTCTCGACCTGGAGAAGATGGGCCTGCCGTTCAACCGCACGCCCGAGGGCAAGATCGACCAGCGTCGCTTCGGCGGCCACAGCCGTAACCACGGCGAGGCCCCGGTCCGCCGGTCCTGCTACGCCTCGGACCGTACCGGCCACATGATCCTCCAGACGCTGTACCAGAACTGCGTCAAGGAGGGCGTGGAGTTCTTCAACGAGTTCTACGTCCTGGACCTGCTGCTGCAGGAGGACCCCGAGACCGGACTGAAGAAGTCCGCGGGCGTCGTCGCGTACGAGCTGGCGACCGGCGAGATCCACGTCTTCCAGGCGAAGGCGATCATCTTCGCCTCCGGCGGCACCGGCAAGTTCTTCAAGGTGACGTCGAACGCCCACACCCTGACCGGTGACGGCCAGGCCGCCGCGTACCGCCGCGGTCTGCCGCTGGAGGACATGGAGTTCTTCCAGTTCCACCCGACGGGCATCTGGCGCATGGGCATCCTGCTGACGGAGGGCGCCCGTGGTGAGGGCGGCATCCTCCGCAACAAGGACGGCGAGCGCTTCATGGAGAAGTACGCGCCCGTCATGAAGGACCTCGCGTCCCGTGACGTCGTGTCCCGCTCCATCTACACGGAGATCCGTGAGGGCCGCGGCTGCGGTCCCGAGGGCGACCACGTCTACCTCGACCTCACGCACCTGCCGCCGGAGCAGCTGGACGCGAAGCTCCCGGACATCACCGAGTTCGCGCGTACGTACCTCGGTATCGAGCCCTACACGGACCCGATCCCGATCCAGCCGACCGCGCACTACGCCATGGGCGGCATCCCGACCAACGTCCAGGGCGAGGTGCTGGCCGACAACACCACCGTCGTCCCGGGCCTGTACGCCGCCGGCGAGGTCGCGTGCGTCTCGGTGCACGGCGCCAACCGTCTGGGCACCAACTCGCTGCTCGACATCAACGTCTTCGGGCGCCGGTCGGGCATCGCCGCCGCCGAGTACTCCGCGAAGCACGACTTCGTCGAGCTCCCCGAGAACCCGGCGCAGCTGGTCATCGACCAGGTCGAGCGGCTGCGCAACTCGACGGGCAACGAGCGCGTCGCGACGCTCCGTCTGGAGCTGCAGGAGTGCATGGACGCCAACGTGATGGTGTTCCGTACCGAGCAGACCATCAAGACGGCCGTCGACAAGATCGCCGAGCTGCGCAAGCGCTACCTCAGCGTGTCCATCCAGGACAAGGGCAAGCGGTTCAACACCGACCTCCTGGAGGCCATCGAGCTGGGCAACCTGCTCGACCTGGCCGAGGTCATGGCGACCTCCGCGCTGGCCCGCAAGGAGTCCCGCGGTGGTCACTACCGCGAGGACTACCCGAACCGCGACGACGTCAACTTCATGCGCCACACCATGGCGTACCGCGAGGTCGCCGACGACGGCACCGAGTCGATCCGGCTCGACTACAAGCCGGTCGTCCAGACCCGCTACCAGCCGATGGAGCGTAAGTACTGATGGCAACCCCGACTCTGGACAAGGTGGAGGCGGAGTCCGCCGCCTCCCCGTACATCGCGGTCACCCTCCGGATCCGCCGCTTCAACCCCGAGGTCTCCGACGAGGCCCAGTGGCAGGACTTCCAGATCGAGATCGACCCGAAGGAGCGCGTCCTCGACGCCCTTCACAAGATCAAGTGGGAGACCGACGGGACGCTGACGTTCCGCCGTTCCTGCGCGCACGGCATCTGCGGCTCCGACGCGATGCGGATCAACGGCAAGAACAGGCTCGCCTGCAAGACGCTGATCAAGGACATCAACCCGGAGAAGCCGATCACGGTCGAGGCCATCAAGGGCCTCACGGTCCTCAAGGACCTCGTGGTCGACATGGACCCGTTCTTCCAGGCGTACCGCGACGTCATGCCGTTCCTCATCACCAAGGGGAACGAGCCGACGCGCGAGCGTCTGCAGTCCGCCGAGGACCGCGAGCGGTTCGACGACACCACCAAGTGCATCCTGTGCGCCGCGTGCACCTCGTCGTGCCCGGTGTTCTGGAACGACGGCCAGTACTTCGGCCCGGCGGCGATCGTCAACGCGCACCGCTTCATCTTCGACTCGCGTGACGAGGGCGGCGAGCAGCGGCTGGAGATCCTCAACGACCGTGACGGTGTGTGGCGTTGCCGCACCACCTTCAACTGCACGGACGCCTGCCCGCGTGGCATCGAGGTCACCAAGGCGATCCAGGAAGTGAAGCGCGCGCTGATCACGCGTCGCTTCTGACCCTTCCCGCAGGCCAGTCGTACCGGAGGCCCCGTCCCCCGCAGGAATGCTGCGGGAGGCGGGGTCTCCTGCTGCGCCGGGCTGACCGGTTCGGTACGGTCGTGCGGAGCCGGAGACCGGTTCACCGCCCGGGGCGGCGACGCGCGGGGCGCACAGGCTTGATCGAGAGCGGGGGAACGTTGAGCGATCCGAATCCGTACGCGGACGACTCATACAAGTGGGGACCGCCCCAGCAGCCGGGCAATCCGCCCACCTTCGCGGACGGCCGGACCTACGGCTACCCGGAGCAGCTGCCGGACTCCGCGGCCCGGCCGGGCCCGGCCTACGGCTACCCGGCCGTCCCCCCGCCGGTCCCGCCGACCCTGCCCGGTTACGGGTTCCCCCCGCAGCTGGGCCCGGGGCCCATGGGCGGCGGTGCGCCGATCCTGTCGCTCGGCGACATCACCGTCATGAACGACTCGATCGTGACGCCGTCCGGCACCATGCCGCTCAAGGGAGCGGTGTGGACGGCCACCGACATGTCACGCACCGAGGAGAGGATTCCGCCGGTCGCGATCGTGCTTGCGATCATCTTCGCCCTGTTCTGCCTGGTGGGGCTGTTCTTCCTCCTGATGAAGGAGAAGAAGACGACCGGATTCATCCAGATCTCGGTGATCAGCGGCGGTCGCCACCACTCGACGATGATCCCGGCGATCGGCCCGGAGACGTTCCATATGGTGATGGCTCAGATCAACACGGCCCGCTCGCTGAGCATCTGACGGCCCATCGACTACGGGGAGAATCGGGGCGGAGCCAAGAGGGCGGGCAACGCCCCTCTTCACGCGAGCGGTTCGGATCCGGGCCGCGCCCGGTCCCACTCCGCGCCGGTCCGGCCCTCCGCCACGACCATGATGCGCCGCAGCATGTCGTTGAGCACGGTGCGTTCCTCCGGCCGGAGGACGCCGAGCAGCCGGTACTCCTCGTGACCGAGGAAATCCATCGCGCCCAGCCAGGTCGAGCGGCCTTCGTCGGTGAGCTCCACGTCGACGCGCCGCCGGTCCCTGGTGGAGGGTGAGCGCCGGACGAAACCGCGGCGTTCGAGCGCGTCCAGCCGGCCGGTGATGGAGGCGGGGGCGAGATCCAGGTCGGCGGAGAGCTCCGACGGAGCCGCCTTCCCACCGCGCCCGGCGAGCTTGTGGAGCGTGTCGAACTCCTGGCGGTCAAGATCGAAATCGACCAGGGACTGTTCGCGCACCCGGCGCAGATGCACCGAGAGCTTCTCCATGCGGGTCACCGCACCCTCGACCTCGGGGTCGAGATCGGGAAGCACGGGCTTCCACCGCTCGACATGCCCGTCGGTCCAGTCGCGTCGCTCCATGAGGAAAGCCTACGCCCGGGGCTCAACTCCGTTTCCCCCTCCGGTACTTCGTTGACGAATAGTTCGTTTCCGAAATAGATTCCCGCGCATGCCACATCCTCTGCGCTCGCGCGCCTTCCGCCTGCTCTTCATCGGACGCACCCTGTCCCAGCTCGGCGATGCCGTCATCCCCGCCGCCCTCTCCCTCGCCGTCTATCTCGCCACCGGCTCGACCGGCGCCCTCGCCGTGGTGCTGGCGTGCGCGATGGTGCCCAAACTCCTCCTGCTGCCGCTCGGCGGTGTCGTCGGCGACCGCTTCAACGCCCGTACGGTGGCGCTCACGACCGATCTCGTACGGTGCGCCACTCAGCTCTTCGTCGGCGTGGAACTGCTCGGCGGCACACCCGAGCTGTGGCGGATCGCGGTCGCCGAGGTGCTCGGCGGCGCCGCGGGCGCCTTCGCCATGCCGACCGCCTCACCCCTGGTCCGGGGCACCGTGGACCCGCCGGGGCTGCTGCGCGCCAACTCCCTGATGGCGGTCGCCGCCGGCGCGACCCGGCTCGGCGGTCCCGCCGTCGCCGGGACCCTGATCCTCACCGCGGGCCCCGGCTGGGCGTTCGTGCTGGACAGTGCGAGCTTCGCGGTGAGCGCCGCGCTGCTCTCCGTCATCGAGGTCCGGCACGTGCCGATCCCGCGCCGCTCGGTGCTCACCGACCTCAAGGACGGGTGGAGCGAGGTCCGCGGCCGTGACTGGTACTGGACGAGCCTGCTCGCCCACGCCTCCTGGAACGGCGCCGCGGCCGTCCTGATGACCCTGGGCCCGGCCCTCGCGATCAGCGAGATGGGCGGCAAGGACGCCTGGATCGCCCTGCTCCAGACGGGCGCGGTGGGCCTCCTCCTCGGCTCGCTCCTGGCGGGCCGGGTACGCCCGCGCCGTCCGGTCCTGGTGGCGAACCTGGGACTCGCCACCTATGCGCTCCCGCTCGGGCTGCTCGCCGCGGACGCGCCGACAGCACTGACCGTCGCCGCGTACGGCCTCGCCCTGGCCGGCCTCGGCTTCCTCGGCCCCGTCTGGGACACCTCGGTCCAGGCCGCCGTACCCGCTCACGCACTGGCCCGCGTGACCTCGTACGACTGGCTGCTCTCCCTCGGCGCGATGCCGCTCGGCTACGCCCTCGCCCCGCTCGCGGCCGCCGCCTGGGGTGCCCAACTCCCGCTGGCCGTGGCGGCGGTGACGGTCGGCGCGGCCTGCCTGGCGACGGCGGCGGTACCGGGCGTACGGGGCTTCGTGGCACCGGAGCGGACGCCCGGCGCGACCGAGGACGAGCACTCCGGAGTCCCCTCTTGAACATGTTCAATTACGGGTCTACAGTTCATGACAACAGCTTTTGAACGCGTTCAAGGGAGGGTGGGGCATGGACCTCACTGTTGTCGCGTACGTCATCTACCTGCTGGTCAGCGTGGCGCTCACCGTCTGGGTCGCCCGCACGCTGAGCCGTAACGGAAAGGTCTTCCTCGCCGACGTCCTGCACGGGAACGCGAAGCTCGCCGACGCCGTCAACCACCTGCTGGTGGTCGGCTTCTACCTGGTCAACCTGGGCTTCGTCACGCTGTACCTGAAGAACTCCGACGCGGTCGCCGACGCCCGCGGTCTCTTCGAGGCTCTCTCGGTGAAGGTCGGCGTCGTCCTGCTCGTCCTCGGGGTGATGCACCTCGGCAATGTGTACGTGCTCAACAGGATCCGCCGCCGCGGCCTGATGGAGCGCGAGCAGACCCCGCCGGTGCCGCCGGAGGCGTGGACGGGCCCGGGCCCCTGGGCCGCGCCCGCGGCCGGCCGGTGACGGGACGATGACTGCCACCGCAGCGGGGGCACGGACACCGGTCGAGCGGCTGACCGTGCTCTACGACGCGCAGTGCTCGCTCTGTGTCCATCTGCGCAACTGGCTGATGAAGCAGCGTCAGCTCGTCCCGCTCGACCTCGTCCCGGCGGCTTCCGATGAGGCGCGCCGCCGCTTCCCCGGGCTCGATCACTCCGGGACGCTCGACGAGATCACCGTGGTCGGCGACCGGGGGCAGATCTACCGCGGAACCTCCGCCTGGATCGTCTGCCTGTGGGCCCTGGCCGAGCACCGGCCCAGGGCCCACTGGCTGGCCACTCCGGCGGGCATGCCGTTCGCCCGGGCCTCGGTGCTCGCGGCCGCGAAGTACCGGTCCGTGCGAGCCGCGCCCTGCGGCCCCGGGGATACGAGCTGCACTGCCCCGGCCCCCGGCCCCTGACGCCGGAACGGGCGGATACCCTCGGGACTGTGGCGAAGGAAGCGAAGGACGTGAAGGATGTCAAGGCTCCCAAGAGCGAGCAGACCCGCACGCTGATCCTCGAAACCGCGCTCCGGCTCTTCGAGGAACGCGGTTACGACAGGACGACGATGCGGGCCATCGCGCAGGAGGCCGGTGTTTCCGTCGGAAACGCCTACTACTACTTCGCGGGCAAGGAACATCTCGTCCAGGGGTTCTACGACCGGCTCGCCGCCGAGCACGAGGCGGCGGTCCAGCCGGTCCTGGCGGGCGACAAGGACCTGGCCGTACGCATCCGCGGGGTTCTGCTCAGCTGGCTCGACGTGGCCGAGCCCTACCACCGCTTCGCCGCACAGTTCTTCAAGAACGCCGCCGACCCGGAAAGCCCGCTCTCCCCGTTCTCCGGGGAGTCGGTCGCGGCCCGGGAGGCGGCGATCTCCATACACGAGCGGTGCCTGTCCGGCTCCAGCACCAAGACCGACCCGGACCTCGCGGAGACGCTGCCGCAGTTGATGTGGCTGATGCAGATGGGGCTGGTGCTGTACTGGGTGTACGACCGGACGGAGGGCGCCGAGCGCAGCAGGCGCCTCGTCGAGCGGACCGCACCGATCGGCGCCCGGGCGATCGCCCTCTCCCGGTTCCGGGTGCTGCGACCGCTCGTACGGCAGGTCCACGACGTACTCGCGGAGTTCCTGCCCGGTCCGGCGGCCGGGGGGCCGGCCGGGAAGGTCCAGGACCCGGCGGAGGCATGAGACGGCCGGGGCCGGCCGGAGACCGGCGCACGAGGTGCGCAGTCTCCGGCCGGCCCCGGCCACAGCTCTTCCCGGATCCGGGGATCAGATCCAGTGCAGTTCCCACAGCCGCCAGATGCCCGTGCCGTCCGACAGGTACTGCGAGCCGGAGACATCGGTCGTGCTGACGACGTAGTCCTTCTTCTGCCACAGCGGCACGAGCGGCACGTCCTCGCCGACCAGCGCCTGCAGCGCCTTGAAGTCCGTGGCGGTGCGGCTGCGGTCGCTGTACTGCAGCGTGGACGAGATCAGCTGGTCCATCTTCTTGCTGGTGTAGCCGTTGTGGAGGCTGGTGTCGCGGCCGACGAGCGGCTGGCTGAAGGTGTCGGGGTCCGGGTAGTCGGGCAGCCATCCGACGGTGTACGCGTCGTACTTGCCGGCCGCGTAGCCCTTCTGGAAGTCCTTCCACTCCACGGCCTTGACCGAGACCTTGAACAGACCGTCCGCCTCCAGCTGACGGCGGATCTCGGCGGTCTCCTTCGTGTACGCCTCGTCGGCCCGGTAGGCGAAGTTGATGTGCAGCGGGAGCTGCACCCCCGCCTCCTGCATCAGCTTCTTGGCGCGCGCCGGGTCGGGCGACGGGTAGGCGTCGAAGAACGGCGTGCTGTGCCCGATGTACCCCTGCGGGATCAGCGAGTAGAGCGGCTCGACGGTGCCCTTGTAGACGTCGGTCACCAGCGGCCCGCGGTCGATGATCGCCGCGATGGCCTGCCGGACCTTCTTGTTGGCGAGCGGTGCGCCGGGCCGCACGTTGAACACCAGGTTGCGGATCTCGGCGCTGTCCGCCTCGGTGACGCGCATGTCGGGGTCGCCGGGGTTCAGGGCGGCGAGCGTGGCGGGCGGCAGCTGCCGGTGCGTCACATCGACCTTCCCGGACTTCCAGGCCGCCAGGAGTTCGTCCGACTCCTTGTAGTAGCGGACGGTGACCGGGACACCGGTCTTCGTCAGTGCGCCCTTGTACCGGGTGTTGGGGACCAGTTCGGCCTTGCCCGCCGTGTACGACTTCAGGATGTACGGGCCCGAGCCGTCGACCTTGTTCCCGGTACGGAGCTTGTCCGCCGGGTACTCGTTGCGGTCGACGATCGAGCCGGCGCCGGTGGCGAGCTTCTGCGGGAAGGTCGCGTCGCGCGAGGAGAGGTTGAAGGTGATCGTGCGGCCTTCGGACACCACGTTCTTCAGGCTGGGGAACAGCACCGAAGGACCGACGTCCGTCTTGATCCTGATCATGCGTTCGATGGAGTACTCGACATCGGCGGCGGTGATCTTCCGGCCGTTGGAGAAGGTCAGGTCGTCACGCAGCTTGCACTGGTACGTCTGCAGCTTCTGACCGATGAACCCGCAGCTCTCGGCGGCGTCCGGCTCGGGGACGATCGCCCCGGACTTGAACGTCATGAGGGACTGGTACACGTTGCTGTACATCGCCCAGGAACCGGCGTCGTACGCGCCGGCCGGGTCGAGCGACGTCACTTCGTCCGTCGTGCCGACCGCGATCGGATCGTTCTTCACCTCGTCCGACGGAAGCAACTGCCAGGCGACGACGCCTGCGATGACCAAAACCGCGAGAATCGCGAGAATCCGTAGCCGGATCGACCGCATTGCCGTGCTCTCCCTTACCAGCCCCACCTGGGCAGATGTGCTCAGGAACGCACATCACCGCATGCTCGCGGTCAGCAAATCACACGAAATTCACATCCGGAAGAGGAAATCCATATCTCATAGCCTTTTGTTCGGCAGTTGAAACCTTCGCGGGACCGATCGACCGAAACCCGCGCGGTTGTCACGTAGTTGAACGTCCCTTTTGCGTCGTTACGCCTGCCGGGAGGCGAGTTGCACGACGGTGATGTCGGAAGGGGCGCCGACCCGGACGGGCGGGCCCCAGGCGCCCGCCCCGCGCGAGACGTACAGCTGCGTGTCACCGTAGCGTTCGAGCCCGGCGGCGGTGGGGTTGGCCAGTTCGGCGAGGTAGTTGCCGGGCCAGAGCTGGCCGCCGTGGGTGTGACCGGAGAGCTGGAGGTCCACCCCGCACGCGACGGCGTCGTCGATGACGACCGGCTGATGGGCGAGGAGGACGGCGGCGCGGGTCCGGTCCCGGCCACCGAGGGCGCGGTCGAAGTCGGGGCCCTGCCCCTCGCCCTGCCCGGCGATGTCGTTGACCCCGGCCAGGTCGAAGCCCTCGATCTCGACCCGGGTGTTCTCCAGCGGGTGCAGCCCCAGCTCCCTGACGTGTTCGATCCACGGGGCGGCGCCGGAGTAGTACTCGTGATTCCCGGTGACGAAGAAGGAACCGTGACGGGCGCTCAGCTGTGCGAGCGGCTCGACGGCCGGGCCGAGGTCGGCGACGGTTCCGTCGACGAGATCGCCGACGACGGCGATCAGATCGGGCTGGGTCCGGTTGATCGTGTCGACGATCCGCTGCGTGTGGGCGCGGCCCAGGACCGGGCCGAGGTGGATGTCGCTGACGACGGCGATCCGGAAGCCGTGCGCGGCACGGGGCAGCTTGGCGAGCGGGACGGTGACGCGCTTGACCTGGGGACCGCGCAGCACGCTGTAGGCGCCGTATCCGACGGTGCCGAGTCCGGCGACGGCCGCGGCGCCGCCGACGGCGCGCGCCACGAACAGGCGGCGTGACGGCCCGGCCGTGACGGGGGCGGCGGGGGCCGGACCTCCGTGCGCCGCGAACGGGGATACATCCCGCGCGGCAGCCTCCCGCGCGACGGTTCCGGGCCGGGACGGAGCGCTTTCGGCCGGGCCGGGCCCGACTTCCGCACCGCGGCCCTCCCGGTGCGCGAGGAACCGTCGCAGAACCGGCCGTACCGCCTCACCCACCAGCAGGGCCAGCGTCAGATACAGCAGCGCCGCCAGCCACAGGTAGCCCGGCCACGCCAGTGCCCGCTGCAGCCAGAACGGGGCGCCCACCCGCCCCGAGACCAGCGCGCCCAGGCTCAGCAGCGGCAGCAGCCAGACCGCCACCGTGCCCGCTCTGCGCGCCATGCCGCCCGGGGCCGTCGTGTCGCCCACGAAGCGGCGCCACACGTAGCGGTGCACCGCCACGAGCAGCACCAGGACCGCGACCGCCATCAGCACGAAGACCACTGCCACTTGCGCTACCCGCCCGTCTCTCCGGCCGCGTCCGGCTTCCGTGCAGCTGTGTTCCGTACGTCTGTTTCCGGTCGACGTGCGGCCGGTTACGCGCGTTCGCGGCGCAGCGCCCTGAGCCCGCGGAACCCGATCACACCGACTGCCGTCCCCAGGAGAAAGGACGTGATGGCGAGCAGCAGATGCACCCAGAAGTAAGCAGTCGGGTCACCCGCGTCATCGAAGGCGAGTCCACTGCCGTCTTTCCATAGATTCTTGGCGAAAGTGACCCAAATGACCCAGCTCCACACCCCGAAGGCGAGCAGGAACCAGGAGACGGGGCGGCTGAGCTTCATGGTTCCAGTATCGCCACCGCCCCCCGGCCGGGCCGCCCGGGGTGGGCTGTCCCGGCGGCACATGCGGCGGGTCCACCGGTCTGCACCCCTGTTCACATCATCAGCCTGTACGTTTCCGACCGTGCCTGCTCTGAAAAAGACCGTGTTGACGGTCATCTCTGCCGCCCTGTTGTCCACTTTTGTCGTCAACCCCGCGTCGGCGGTCGACAAGGACACCGCCGACGATCCGAAGCCGACCAGCCCGATGTCGAAGGTCGGCGGCTCGCAGCTCAGCCGGGTCGGCACGCAGGTCAATCTGGGGGCCGGCGCCCCGGTGCTGCCGAAGGAGCTCACCGGCCGGTCCTGGATCGTCGCGGACGCGGAGAGCGGGGACGTCCTCGCCGCGCACAACCCGCACTGGCGGCTGCCCCCCGCGTCGACCCTGAAGATGCTGTTCGCGGACACCGTCATGGAATCCCCCGAGCTGCAGCCGAAGACGCTGGAGCACAAGGTGACGAACGAGGATCTCGCCGACATCGGTGAGGGCAGCAGCCTGGTCGGCGTCAAGGAGAACCTGACCTACACGGTCCAGGACCTGTGGCGCGGCGTCTTCCTGCGCTCCGGCAACGACGCGGTGCACGTGCTGTCCCACATGTACGGGGGCGTGGACAAGGCCGTCTCCGCCATGCAGGAGCACGCCGAGGAACTTCAGGCCCTCGACACGAACGTGGTGTCGCCGGACGGCTACGACGCGCCCCACCAGGTCTCCAGCGCGTACGACCTCACCCTGTTCGCCCGCAGCGGGCTGCAGAAGGCGGACTTCCGGGAGTACTGCTCGACGGCGACGGCCGACTTCCCCGGCGAGAAGAAGAAGGGGAAGAAGCGCGAGACCTTCGAGATCCAGAACACCAACCGGCTGCTCACCGGCGCCGACGGCGTCGAGGCGTACGAGGGCATCGCGGGCGTCAAGAACGGCTACACCACGCACGCGGGCAACACCTTCACGGGCGTCGCCGAGCGCAACGGCAAGGTTCTGCTCGTCACCGTCATGAACCCGTCGTCCGACGAGGCCCACGCCGTCTACAAGGAGGCCGCGAGCCTGCTCGACTGGGGCTTCGACTCGGTCGGCAAGGTGACCCCGGTCGGCGAGCTGGTGCCCCCGAAGTCCGCGGAGACCGGTACGGGCACCGGCAAGGGCGCCCAGTCGACGCACGGGTCGGGCGCGGACACCGCGTCACCGGGCACGGGCAGGAAGGGGCCGGCCACCGCCACGGCGGCTGCCGTGGGCACCGGCGGCGTCGGGATCGCGCTGGGAATCGTCGGCGGGGTGCTGGTCCTGGTGGCCGGCGCGGTGTATCTGGTCAACCGGCGCTGGCCGCTGCCGGACCTGGTGCGTCGCCTTCCCCGCCGCTGACGTCCCGGGCGTCCTCCACCCGGATGTCCTTGCTGCTCCGCGTCGCCGTCCAGGCGGCGCAGAACAGCAGCAGCTTGGCCGTGAAGTTGATCCACAGCAGCAGGGCGATCGGCACACCGAAGGCGCCGTACATGCTCTTCGACGCGACGCTCCTCATGTAGCTGCCGAGCAGCAGCTTGAGGAGTTCGAAGCCGATCGCCCCGATCACGGCGGCCGTCACCAGTCTGCGCCGCGGCGGCGTCACACCGGGCAGCAGCGTCAGCAGGTAGAGCAACAGCAGGAAGTCGGCCACGGCGGCCACCAGCAGCGCCACGACCCGCAGCAGCACCCCGCCCGCGCCGTGGTTGGGGATGCCCAGCAGGCCGGCGGTCCAGCCGACCGCGGTGGATCCCGCGGTGGAGGCCGCGAGGGTGACGAGCGCCGCCCCGCCGAGGCCGACCAGCAGCCCGGCGTCCTTGAGCCTGCGGACGAACGGGTTGCCCTCGTCCGTGTCGTCCTTGCCCCAGACCGCGCGCAGGCAGTCCCGCATCGCACCGATCCAGCCGATGCCGGTGAAGAGCAGCAGCGCACCGGCGACCAGCCCGACCGTGCCCGCGTTGGCCACCAGGCTGTCGATGCCGAGCTGGTCGGAGATGCCCGGCACCTGCTCGGCGATCTTGTTCTCGATCTTGTCCAGCTGCTCGGTGGTGAGCAGCGCGGCGCCGATCGCCGCGCCGACCGCGATCAGCGGGAAGAGTGCCAGAAAACTGATGAACGTGATCGCGGCGGCCAGCCGGGTCCAGTGGGCGCGGTCCAGTGTTTCGTACGAGCGCCAGGCGTGCGTCGTCATGAGCCGGGCGACGAGGGGCCCGATGACGGGGAGATTCTTCAGCCAGTCCATGACGTGCGCGTACCCTCCTGGGCGCGGAGAACCGGTGTGCGGGCGCCGGCAGGCGCGCACCGGTGATGCCGGGCCCGAAGTGGTACCGGACCCTCGGTTTCGCAACCGAGGGCGGGTGTCGTGCCGGGCTTCTTCCGGCGCTCCCGGTCCTCCGGCTCCCGGAGTGAACTCTTCTGGCCGGGAACGGAAGTTCCGCGGCATGGGCGGGTGACACTCACTCAATCACCCATTTCGGTGAGTCCTGTAATAAATCCCTCAAAGGGGTTTTCTCGGGCGATACGGTCACGACCATGTCTGTCGACACCGTGTCCCTGACCGGCTGGGGCCGCACCGCCCCGACGACCGCCCTGCGGTTCCGTCCCCGCACGTACGAGGAGGCGGCGGCCGCCGTACGCGGCTGCGGACCCCGCGGTTCCATCGCGCGCGGCCTGGGCCGGGCGTACGGTGACGCGGCGCAGAACGCGGGCGGATCCGTCCTCGACATGACCGCGCTGAACCGGATCCGTACCATCGACGCCGCCACCGGCCTGGTGGTGTGCGACGCGGGCGTGAGCCTGCACCGGCTGATGGAAGTGCTGCTGCCGCTCGGCTGGTTCGTGCCGGTGACCCCCGGGACCCGTCACGTCACCGTGGGCGGCGCGATCGGCGCCGACATCCACGGCCGGAACCACCGGGTCTCCGGCTCCTTCTCCCGCCACGTCCGGGAGATGGAACTGCTGACCGCCGACGGCGGCATCCGTACGGTCCGGCCCGGCACCGCCCTCTTCGACGCCACCGCGGGCGGCCTGGGACTGACCGGGGTGATCCTTTCGGCGACGCTCCAGTTCCATCCGGTCACGACGTCACTGATGTGGGTCGACACCGAACGGGCCGTCGATCTGGACGACTTGATGGACCGGCTCACCGCCACCGACCACCGCTACCGCTACTCGTCCGCCTGGATCGACCTCCTGGCGCGAGGCAGCGCGACAGGGCGCTCCGTGCTCAGCCGGGGGGAGCACGCACCCCTGCACGTGCTCCCGGCGCGCGCCCGGCGCACACCGCTCTCGTTCCGTCCGGGACAGCTGCCCGCCGCTCCCCCGTTCGTGCCCGAGGGGCTGCTCGGCCGCACCTCCGCGGCCCTTTTCAACGAGCTCTGGTACCGCAGAGCCCCCAGGTTCCGCACCGGCGGGCTCCAGAAGCTGTCCACGTTCTTCCACCTGCTGGACGGCGTTCCGCACTGGAACCGGGTCTACGGACGCGGCGGCTTCGTGCAGTACCAGTTCGTCGTCGGGTACGGGCAGGAGGAGGCGCTGCGCCGGATCGTGCGCCGGATCTCGCACCGTCGCTGTCCCTCGTTCCTGGCCGTGCTCAAGCGGTTCGGCGAGGGCGATCCGGGCTGGCTGTCGTTCCCGGTGCCGGGCTGGACGCTCGCCCTCGACCTGCCGGCCACGCTGCCGGGGCTGGCGCGCTTCCTCGACGGCCTGGACGAGGAGGTGGCGTCCGCCGGTGGCCGGGTCTGTCTGGCGAAGGACTCCCGGCTGCGCCCCGAGACGCTGGCCGCGATGTACCCACGGCTGCCCGAATTCCGGGCGCTGCGCGCCGAACTGGACCCGGACGGGGCGTTCCGCTCCGACCTCTCCCGCCGCCTCGCCCTCTGAGCCGGCGCTCCTTCCACCCGCACGTTCCCCACCCGGCACGTCTTCCGCCGGGCCGCTCCCCATCCGGTCCGCGCCCGCCCAGCCCCGCTCCCTTCCGCCCGCCGCCCCCGCTAGGAGTGTTTCCGTGAAGGACGCCTTCGGTGCCCCGCAGTCCCTGCTCGTCCTCGGTGGCACGTCGGAGATCGGGCTGGCCACCGCGCGCCGCCTGATCGCCCGCCGCACCCGCACCGTCTGGCTGGCCGGCCGCCCCTCCCCCGCCCTGGAGTCGGCCGCGGCCGAGCTGCGCGCACGGGGTGCCTACGTCCGGACGGTCGAATTCGACGCCCTCGACTCCGAGTCCCACGAGACCGCCCTCGGCAAGATCTTCGCCGAGGGCGACATCGACATGGTGCTGCTCGCGTTCGGCATCCTCGGCGACCAGGAACGTGACGAGGAGGAGCCTCTCTCCGCGGTCCGGGTCGCACAGACCAACTACACGGGAGCCGTCTCCGCCGGTCTGGTGTGCGCCGGCGCGCTCCAGGCGCAGGGGCACGGATCGCTGGTGGTGCTGTCCTCGGTGGCGGCCGAGCGCGCCCGGCGCGCCGACTTCATCTACGGATCGAGCAAGGCGGGCCTGGACGTGTTCGCCCAAGGGCTGGGTGACGCGCTGCACGGCACCGGGGTGCATGTGATGGTCGTACGCCCCGGCTTCGTACGGTCGAAGATGACGGCGGGGATGGCCGAGGCGCCGCTCGCGACGACCCCGGACGCGGTCGCGGACGCGATCGTGACGGGGCTGCGGCGGCGCTCGGAGACGGTGTGGGTGCCGGGGGCGCTGCGGGTGGTGATGTCGGCGCTGCGGCATGTGCCGCGCCCGCTCTTCCGGCGCCTGCCGGTCTGAGCTAGGCCCTTACGGGCGCCTCAGGGGTGCAGGGACGGCTCGTCCACCGATGACCCGCCCTGCGCGGGCACGGCGGGCGTGCCGCTCTCCGCCCCGAACGGGAACTCGTTGATCTTGCGCCAGACCGCGTCCGGGCCCTGTTCGTACAGCGCGAAGGAACCGCAGAGCCAGGACGCCTCATAGCCGGCGAGCTCCTCGTACGCACGGTCCATCGCCGCTTCCGGGATGTCGTGCGCCACGGTCACATGCGGGTGGTACGGGAACTGCAGCTCACGCACCAGCGGACCGGACGCGTCCCGCACCCGCTTCTGCAGCCAGGAACAGGCCGATGCGCCCTCGACGACCTGGACGAAGACGACCGGCGACAGGGGACGGAAGGTCCCCGTGCCGGACAGCCGCATGGGGAAGGGGCGGCCGCCGGCCGCGATCGCGGCGAGGTGCCGCTCGATCGCGGGCAGCGCGGCGGCCTCCGCCGCGGTCGGCGGGAGAAGGGTGACGTGGGTGGGAATGCCGAACGCGGCAGGGTCCCCGAAGCTCGCGCGCCGCTCCTGGAGCAGGCTGCCGTAGGGCTCCGGGACCGCGATCGAAACGCCGAGCGTTACGGTCCCCACGTCGTTCTCCTCAATCTTCGAAGGGTCGGTGGCCGGCTCGCGCCGTCACCGCGATCGGTGGCCGGTTTCGAGCCGTTGCCGGAGGCTGTTCCCCACCGCCAGTGTGCCGCCTGTGACCACCGTCCCGCCAGGGTCCTTGGACTCAGTGCTTCGCGGGCAGAAAGCCCATCCGGTCATACGTCTGCGCCAGGGTCTCGGCGGCCACCGCCCGGGCCTTCTCCGCGCCCTTGGCCAGGATCGAGTCCAGTGTCTCCGGGTCGTCGAGGTATTCCTCGGTACGGGCCCGGAACGGTGTGACGAACTCGACCATGACCTCCGCGAGGTCGGTCTTCAACGCACCGTAACCCTTGCCTTCGTACTTCTGCTCCAGATCCGCGATACCGGTCCCGGTCAGGGTGGAGTAGATGGTCAGGAGGTTGCTGACGCCTGGCTTGTTCTCGGTGTCGAAGCGGATGACCGTGTCCGTGTCGGTGACCGCGCTCCTGACCTTCTTGGCCGTGGTCTTCGGTTCGTCGAGCAGATTGATCAGGCCCTTCGGCGTGGACGCCGACTTGCTCATCTTGATCGACGGGTCCTGCAGGTCGAAGATCTTCGCCGTCTCCTTGAGGATGTACGGCGCCGGAACGGTGAAGGTCTCACCGAACCGGCCGTTGAAGCGCTCGGCGAGGTCGCGGGTCAGCTCGATGTGCTGACGCTGGTCCTCGCCGACCGGGACCTGGTTGGCCTGGTAGAGAAGGATGTCCGCGACCTGGAGCACCGGGTACGTGAAGAGACCGACCGTCGCCCGGTCGGCACCCTGCTTGGCCGACTTGTCCTTGAACTGCGTCATCCGGGATGCCTCGCCGAAGCCGGTGAGGCAGTTCATGACCCAGCCGAGCTGGGCGTGCTCGGGTACGTGGCTCTGGACGAAGAGCGTGCAGCGCTCGGGGTCGAGGCCTGCGGCGAGCAGCTGGGCGACGGCGAGCCGGGTGTTCGCACGCAGCTCCACGGGATCCTGCGGGACGGTGATCGCATGCAGGTCCACGACCATGTAGAAGGCGTCGTGGGACTCCTGCAGCGCCACCCACTGGCGGACCGCACCGAGATAGTTGCCGAGGTGGAACGAGCCTGCGGTGGGCTGGATTCCGGAGAGCACGCGGGGGCGTTCAGAGGCCATGGAACTCATTGTCTCAGGTACGGAACCGATCTCCGGCAGCCGGTGTATGAAAGGTGTGAGGACGCAGGAGGGGGCCCTGCAGAGGGGTCGGAAGCGGGACCGCGCCGTCGACGACGGGGGCCCGGACCGCGCTCCCGGGCGAGCCGAGGAGCGGCCCGGAGGGCTGTCCGCAGGCCCGGTCGGCGGGCCGTCCGGGGGTCTGTACGAGAGGTATCCCGAACAGCGGTCCCGGAGCCGGGTCGAGGCACCGGCGGCAGCACCGGCCGATGACGAGGCCGCGGTGATCGCTCGTGTGCGCGCCGGAGAGCCGGAGGCATACGCGCAGCTGGTGCGCGCCCACACGGGCGTCGCGCTGCGGGCCGCGGTCGCCTTCGGGGCGGGGGCCGAGGCGGAGGATGTGGTGCAGTCCGCGTTCTTCAAGGCGTACCGGTCGCTGGGGCGGTTCCGGGAGGGCTCGGCGTTCCGGCCATGGCTGCTGCGGATCGTGGTGAATGAGACGAGGAACACACTCCGGTCGGCGGGGCGGGCACGCGCGGTGGCCGGGCGCGAGGCGATGATGCGGGGCGCCGAGCCGGTGATACCGGAGTCGGCGGATCCGGCGGTGGCGGCGCTGGCCGAGGAGCGCCGGACGCTGCTGACGGCCGCGCTCGGCGAGCTGAGCAAGGAACAGCGACAGGTCGTCACGTACCGCTATCTGCTGGAGATGGACGAGGCGGAGACGGCGCAGACACTGGGCTGGCCCCGGGGAACGGTGAAGTCCCGGCTGAACCGCGCGTTGAAAAAGCTGGAGAAGAGGCTCGGGGCCCCGGTGGACGGGCGGGAGGCGGAAGGGGATGACGGGGATGAGTGATCCGGACCGGGCCCGCCTGCGGGCGGAGCTGCTGGCGCTGGGACGCGGGATCGGCGTGCCGGGGCCGGAGGACGACGGGCTGTCGATGGCCGAACGCGTACTGGCACAGATCGTCGGGGAAGCGGTCCCGGTGCCCGTACCGGTGTTCCCGGGGCGGCTGGAGCGAGGCGTGGCCTGGGCCCGTCGGCGAGCCCGGACGCTGACCGGCCGACGACCGACCGACGATCGGCAGGCAGCCGTGCGGGACGGCGACCGGTGAGTCCGGGACGGAGGAAGGGTGCCTGAGCGGAACGGCGTCCGAGGTTCCGTCCGCCTACCGCGGGTACTGGCACCGGGCGAAGGACCCGGCAAGGCTGACCAGGTTGTTCACGGATCTCGGGCTGATGGGGAAGAGGACCGACGAGGTCGCGTACGCGAGCGTGTTCCCGCAGAGCTGGGACAACGGGAAGGTGACCGCCCCCGACCCGCTGGCCGGCCTCGCCTCGGAGCCGGAGACCTCCTCGTCCTCCCCCCGGACGGCGTCCGCGGACACCGCCGGCTCCTCCGACCGCTTCCACGGCGTGTGGTGGGCCGTGCCCGGGCTGGTGGTGGGCGCGGCACTCGCCCTGGCTCTGCGTTCCCTGGCAGCCCGCCGGGGTGACGGCGGCGGTGGCCGGGGCGGTGGCCGGGGCGGCCGGGAGGGGGGCCCGCGCCAGGAGCTCCTGGACCTCCGACTGCGCAATCGCACGGGCGCGCCGTGGATTGAAGGTTTCCTGTCCGGAGATCCGACCGACGATACAAAGTGGGCACCACCCCAGCCCACGCCGCACGACGAACGGAGATCCCGTGTCGACCACGGAAACTGCCATCGCCTCCGCCGAGGCGCACAGCGCGCACAACTACCATCCGCTTCCGGTCGTCGTCGCCTCGGCGGACGGGGCCTGGATGACCGATGTCGAGGGCCGGCGGTACCTCGACATGCTCGCGGGCTATTCCGCGCTCAACTTCGGCCATGGCAATCGGCGGCTGATCGAGGCGGCCAAGGCGCAGCTGGAGCGGGTGACCCTGACCTCACGCGCTTTCCACCACGACCGGTTCGCCGACTTCTGTACGCAGCTCGCCGAATTGTGCGGCATGGAGATGGTGCTGCCCATGAACACGGGGGCGGAGGCCGTCGAGACGGCGGTGAAGACCGCCCGCAAGTGGGGCTACCAGGTCAAGGACATCCCGGACGGCATGGCGAAGATCATCGTCGCTTCGAACAACTTCCACGGCCGGACGACGACGATCATCAGCTTCTCCACGGACCAGGAGGCACGGACGGACTTCGGCCCGTACACGCCGGGGTTCGAGATCGTGCCGTACGGCGACCTCACCGCACTCCGTGCCGCGATGACCGAGAACACCGTGGCGGTGCTGCTGGAACCGATCCAGGGCGAGGCCGGCGTGCTGGTGCCGCCGCCCGGCTATCTGCCGGGGGTGCGCGAGCTGACCCGTGAGCGGAACGTGCTGTTCATCGCGGACGAGATCCAGTCGGGTCTGGGCCGGACGGGCAGGACCTTCGCCTGCGAGCACGAAGGCGTCGTGCCCGACATGTATGTGCTCGGCAAGGCGCTGGGCGGTGGGGTGGTGCCGGTGTCCGCCGTGGTGTCGTCGGCCGCGGTACTGGGGATCTACCGGCCGGGCCAGCACGGTTCGACCTTCGGCGGGAATCCCCTCGCCTGCGCGGTCGCGCTCGAAGTGATCGCGATGCTGCGCACCGGTGAATTCCAGCAGCGGGCCGCGGAGTTGGGCGATCACCTCCACCAGGAGCTGGGGTTGATGGTGGGCGGTGGCGCCGTGGAGGCGGTGCGTGGCCGAGGACTGTGGGCGGGCGTGGACATCGCCCCGGGCCGCGGCACGGGCCGGGAGATCTCGGAGAGGCTGATGGACCGCCGGGTGCTGGTCAAGGACACCCATGGTTCGACGATCCGGATCGCCCCGCCGCTGGTGATCAGCAAGGAGGACCTGGACTGGGGCCTGGAACAGCTCCGCGAGGTACTGCGCGGCGCCCCGAGCCCCTCCGGCGACTGAGCACTCCACGACGGAGGGCGCGGGTACGGCGGCCGGGGAACCACGGGCCCGCGCGGGCCGCCCAGTAGAGTCCGCATGTGCTCTTCGGGATGGTCTGCGCGCTCGGTTCCGCGGTCTGCTTCGGTACGGCCTCCGTCCTGCAGGCCGTCGCCGCGCGGGCCGCCGCGGAGCCGGAGTCCGGGGCGGGTGTCGATCCCGCGCTGTTCCTGCGCGCGGTGCGGCAGTGGCGTTACGTCGCCGGACTCGCGCTCGACGGCATCGGCTTCGTACTCCAGATCATCGCCCTGCGTTCGCTGCCGATCTATGCGGTGGGTGCCGCTCTTGCGGCCAGCCTCGCGGTGACCGCGGTCGTTGCCGCCCGCCTGCTGCATGTGCGGCTGAGCCGCACCGAATGGGCCGCGGTGGGCGTCGTCTGCGCGGGTCTCGCCATGCTGGGTCTGGCCTCCGGCGGCGAGGGCGACCGGACCGGCTCCGCCGCCCTGCGCTGGTGGATGCTCGCCATCGCCCTCGGTGTGCTGCTGGTCGGTACGGTGGCCGGACGGCTGCCGGGGAGGACGCGCGCCCTGGTGCTGGGGCTGGGAGCGGGGTGTGGCTTCGGAGTGGTCGAGGTCGCGGTCCGTCTGATCGACGATCTCTCCCCGGCCGCGCTGGTCGCCAACCCGGCCGTGTACGCATTGCTGTTGGGCGGCGGGTCGGCGTTCCTCCTGCTCACTTCGGCGCTGCAGCGGGGGTCGGTGACGACGGCGACGGCCGGCATGGTGATCGGCGAGACGATCGGGCCGGCACTGGTGGGTGTCATCTGGCTCGGGGACCGTACGCGGGAGGGGCTCGGCTGGCTGGCGGTCACCGGGTTCGCGGTGGCGGTGGCGGGCGCGCTGGCGCTGGCCAGGTTCGGCGAGGCCCCGGAGACGGCGACGGTGGGGACGGAGACGGGGTGAGCCCGCGTCACCGGGCGCCGCGGTGCCCGGTGACGGCACCTGCCCCCGGTCCGACCGGACACCCCTCCCTCCGGAACGGGCTCTCTTCCCGGTGTGGGGGCGTCCGGCAGCGGTGGTTCAGCCGCTTGTCAGCCGCAGGACCGACGGGGAGGCCGCATTCTCCCGGGAGTCGAGGACGACGGAGGCCCCCGCCGTCACCTGACCGACGTAGGTGCCGACGGCGCCGGACTGCCGGTCACCGGCTCGGGCCGGCGGACCCCGGTCACTCCCCGGCACGCTTCCGACCGCTTTCGAGCCGCCCCTGGCCGGCAGCAGCCACCCGCCGGCGGCCACCTGACGGACCGTCCGCGCCGCCCCTGCCGCCGGCGCCTCGACAGGGACAGCGGGAGCCGGTGGCGGGGTGTCCCTACGGCAGCACCCGGCACAGCGCCTCCAGGGCACCCGCCCAGGCGCTGTCGGTCGGGGCCCCGTAGCTGATCACCAGGGCGTCACCGACCGGCTCCGCGTCCGGGTGCCGGAAGCGCCCCAGGCCTTCCAGCGCGAGCCCCTGCCAGGCGGCGGCCTGGATCACCGACCGTTCGGTGCCCTCGGGAAGTTCGAGTACGGCGTGCAGTCCGGCGGCGATCCCGCTGATGCGCAGGCCGGGGGCGCGTTCGGCGAGCGCCGCGACGAGCTGGTCGCGGCGGCGGCGGTAGCGCAACCGCATCGCGCGGACATGACGGTCGTACGCACCCGACCGGATGAACTCCGCGAGCGTCAACTGGTCCGGTGTGCCCGTCATCCAGTCGGACATGCCCTTCGCCCCGGTGACCTCCCCCACCAGTCCCCGCGGCAGCACCATCCAGCCCAGCCGGAGCCCCGGCGCCAGGGACTTGCTGGCCGTCCCCAGGTAGACGACCCGTTCCGGGTCGAGCCCCTGGAGGGCGCCGACCGGCTGCCGGTCGTAGCGGAACTCCCCGTCGTAGTCGTCCTCCAGGATCAGCCCGCCCGCCGCCCGCGCCCAGTCGACCGCCGCGGCCCGCCGGTCCGGATGGAGCGGAACGCCGGTCGGGAACTGGTGCGCGGGCGTCATCAGCACCGCGCCGACCCCCCGCAGCGCGGCCAGTCCCCCGGTCCTGGAACCGAATCCGTCGAGCGGCAGGCAGGGCGTGCGCAGCCCGGCGTCCGTGAGCAGGTTCCGGTGCACGTCGAGACCGTACGACTCGACGGCCACCTCGCGCACCCGCCGCTGCCGCAGCACCTTCCCCATCAGCATCAGAGCGTGGACGAATCCGGAACAGATCACGATGCGCTCCGGGTCCGCGTACACACCGCGCGCCCTCGCCAGATAGCCGGCCAGCGCGGTGCGCAGCTCGATGCGTCCGCGCGGATCGCCGTACCCGAAGGCGTCGTTGGGCGCGTCGGTCAGGGCGCGCCTGGCCGCCTTGAGCCAGTCGGCGCGCGGGAACGTCGAGAGGTCCGGCGACCCGGGCATCAGACTGTGGACGGGCCCGCGGCGGACCGGCGGGGAGGGGGGCGACGCCGGCGCCGGGCGGCGCGGTTCGGCCCGCTGCGCGACCCTCGTGCCGGAGCCCTGCCGGGCGGTGAGCCACCCCTCGGCGACCAGTTCGGCGTAGGCGTCGGCGACGGTGTTCCGGGCGATTCCCAGATCGGCGGCGAGGGTACGGGACGACGGCAGCCGGGTGCCGGGCGCCAGCCGCCCGGACCGGGCGGCCTCCCGCAGCGCGTCCATCAGCCCGGCCCGCAGCCCCGCCGCGCCGGTCGGGTCGATATGCAGGTCGGCTCCGAAAGTGGCCCAGGAATTCGTCATGGAAATGGACCATACCCGTGCGCCACCGAACCCGTACCGTCGTATGCATGACGACGAACGAGCACACCCACCCCACCTCCGACCGCGCCCCCGAGCACAGCCCCCGTCTGCACTGGGCCCAGCTCGCACCCGATGTCTACAAGGCCATGGTCCGGCTGGACGCGGCGTCCCGTAAGGGCCTCGACCCGGTCCTCCTCGAACTGGTGAAGATCCGCGCCTCGCAGTTGAACCACTGCGCGTTCTGCCTCGACATGCACAGCAAGGACGCGCTCGCGGCCGGCGAGTCGGTCGAGCGGATCATCCAGCTCAGCGCGTGGGAGGAGTCGCAGCACTTCTACACGGAGAAGGAGATCGCGGCGATCGAGCTGACGGAGGCCGTGACCGTCCTGACCGACGGTTTCGTGCCGGACGAGGTCTACGAGAAGGCGGCGAAGCACTTCGAGGAGGCCGAGCTGGCGCAGCTGATCGCCGCCATCACGGTGATCAACGCCTGGAACCGGTTCGGTGTGACCACCCGTCTGACTCCCGGTCACTACGCCCCGGGCGAAGCCAAGCACTGACCCGGCCGCGGCCCGGCCGCGCCCCCTGTCCCCACCCCGCCTCCTCGAGGAGCCCTGCGATGACCGTGTCCGTCCTCCGCGCGCTGCACAGCGGCCGCACCCCCGGTGACCCGCTGGTCCTCCCCGGCCCGTGGGACGCCGCGAGCGCCCGGGCCTTCGCCGACGCGGGCTTCCCTGCGCTCGCCACCCCGAGCGCCGGGGTGGCGGCCTCCCTCGGCTACGCGGACGGGGCGGTGCCTGCGGCCGAGATGTTCGCGGCGGTGGCCCGGATCGCGCGCGCCGTTCCGGTACCCGTGTCGGCGGACGTCGAGGCCGGTTACGGGCTGCCGCCGAAGGAGCTCGTGGAACGCCTTCTGGAGGCCGGAGCGGTCGGCTGCAATCTGGAGGATTCGGCGGACGGCGTGCTGTTCGATCCGCGGCGGCAGGCGGACCGGCTGGCGGAGGTGCGGGCGCTGGCGGGCGACAGCCTCTTCGTCAACGCCCGCGTCGACACCTATCTGCAGGACCTCCCGGACGGCACGGACCCGGAGGCGGAAACGATCACCCGCGCCCTGCTGTACACCGAGGCGGGAGCGGACTGCGTCTACCCGATCGCCGCCCCGCCCGAGTCCCTTCCCCGTCTGGCCGCAGCCGTCCCGGCTCCGCTCAACGCGCTGGCGCTGCCGGACGGCCCGGCCCCGCGGCGGCTCGGCGAGCTGGGCGCCACCCGGATCACCTTCGGCGGCGGTCTGCAGCGCCGGGCCATGGCGGCCGTACGGGAGACGGCCGACCGGCTGTACGCCGATTAGGGCTCTCGTTCCGATCGGGCACGCGTCACCGTGAGCCCGGCAGGCCGGGCGGCGTGGCCCGTCCGCCGCCGAAGGCGGCCAGGGTCTGCTCCAGCACGGGCATGGCCCGCACCACGTGCGGGAGCGGATCAGGGCGTCCCAGGCGGGTTCGAACTTCTTTCCCGCGGCGCGCCTGCCGGATATGCGTCCGCCCCCGGCGGCAGAGGCCACCGGGGGCGGTGAGGCTGTGCGGGAGACCCGCGGACCGGATCCGGGGCGGCCGGATCCCGGCCGGTCAGATCAGGCCGAGCTCGCGCACCGCGTCGCGCTCCTCGGTGAGCTCCTGCACCGACGCGTCGATGCGCGCGCGGGAGAACTCGTTGATGTCCAGGCCCTGGACGATCTCGTACTTGCCGTCCTTCGTGGTGACCGGGAAGGACGAGATGATGCCCTCGGGCACACCGTAGGAGCCGTCGGACGGGATACCCATCGAGGTCCAGTCGCCCTCGGCGGTGCCGTTGACCCAGGTGTACACGTGGTCGATGGCGGCGTTGGCGGCCGAGGCGGCCGAGGACGCGCCACGGGCCTCGATGATCGCGGCGCCGCGCTTGGCGACGGTCGGGATGAAGGTGTCGGCCAGCCACGCCTCGTCGTTGACGAGCTCGGCGGCGTTCTTGCCGGCGATCTCCGCGTGGAAGATGTCCGGGTACTGGGTCGCCGAGTGGTTGCCCCAGATCGTCAGCTTCTTGATGTCGGAGACGGCGGCACCGGTCTTGGCGGCCAGCTGCGAGATCGCGCGGTTGTGGTCCAGGCGGGTCATCGCGGTGAAGCGCTCGGCCGGTACGTCCGGGGCGGCGGCCTGCGCGATGAGCGCATTGGTGTTGGCCGGGTTGCCGACGACGAGGACCTTGATGTCGTCCGCGGCGTTGTCGTTGATGGCCTTGCCCTGCGGCTTGAAGATGCCGCCGTTGGCGGAGAGCAGGTCGCCGCGCTCCATGCCCTTCGTACGCGGGCGGGCGCCGACGAGCAGGGCGACGTTCGCACCGGCGAAGCCGACGTTGGCGTCGTCCGTGATCTCGATGTTGCGCAGCAGCGGGAAGGCGCAGTCGTCGAGTTCCATCGCGGTGCCCTCGGCGGCCTTCAGACCCTGCGGGATCTCCAGGAGGCGCAGGTTGACCGGCACGTCCGGGCCGAGCAGGTGGCCGGAGGCGATGCGGAAGAGCAGCGCGTAGCCGATCTGGCCGGCTGCGCCGGTCACGGTGACATTCACGGGAGTGCGGGTCATGGCGATCTCCGTTAGACAGCTGGCGGTGGGGGTCCCTGCCCCTGGTGCTGGACATCCCTGAATCTTGATGTGAAGAGATATCCAGCGATCAGGCTATCCGACCCCGGACCTCCCGGCCGCCCGCCCCCCTGTGGTGCCGCACACAACCGGTCACTCCCCGCTCACCGCGGCGCGCGCCCGCCCCCGCCCTCCGGTGGACGCACCCCGTGACCTCCGGGCGCTCCGCCCTTCGGCGGAGGCAGCCCCCGTACCGCGTCGTCGCACCGGTCCGCCGCCGTTGCGCAGCGATCACACCGTGGCGGAATGGTCACTTCCGTGCCACAGGCCACCGGCGCCCCTTGAACCCCGGTGCCCCCGTCGACGAGGCTGAAATCGGCCGGGGGCAAGACGGCTCAAGTCGCCACATTTCGGCAACACTTGCGTCCGGCGGATCCCGGCCGCGGGTGTCCGTCCCTTCTCGGGGGAGGGGACGGGCACCACGGGCGGGCGCTCACCGATCAGCGCGACGCCATCGCCTTCCGGAGGTTGACGTCGAGCGCGTCCAGGAACTCCTCCGTCGTCAGCCACGGCGCGTCCGCGGAGATCAGCAGCGCAAGGTCCTTCGTCATCAGGCCGCTCTCGACGGTCTCGACACAGACCCGTTCCAGCACGTCGGCGAACGCGACGACCTCGGGCGTGCGGTCCAGCCTGCCCCGGTGCGCGAGACCGCGGGTCCAGGCGAAGACCGACGCGATCGGGTTGGTCGACGTCACCTCACCCCGCCGGTGCCTGCGGTAGTGGCGGGTGACCGTGCCGTGCGCAGCCTCCGCCTCGACGGTCCTGCCGTCGGGGGACATCAGCACCGAGGTCATCAGACCGAGCGAGCCGAATCCCTGCGCGACGACATCGGACTGGACGTCACCGTCGTAGTTCTTGCACGCCCAGACGTAGCCGCCCTTCCACTTGAGCGCCGAGGCGACCATGTCGTCGATGAGACGGTGCTCGTAGACGAGTCCGGCCTTCGCGAAGTCGTCGCCGAACTCGGCGTCGAAGACCTCCTGGAAGATGTCCTTGAAACGGCCGTCGTACGTCTTCAGGACCGTGTTCTTCGTCGACATGTACACCGGATATCCGCGGTCCAGGCCGTAGCGGAACGAGGCGCGGGCGAAGTCGCGGATCGCCTCGTCGTGGTTGTACATAGACAGCGCGACCCCGGCGTCCGGGAACTCGTGGACCTCGGCCTCGACGGGTGCGGAGCCGTCCTTCGGGGTGAAGACCATGGTGAGGGTCCCGGCGCCGGGGATCCTCAGCTCGGTGGCCTGGTACTGGTCGCCGAACGCGTGCCGGCCGACGACGACGGGCTCGGTCCAGCCGGGGACGAGCCGCGGCACGTTCGCCATGAGGATGGGCTCGCGGAAGACGACGCCGCCGAGGATGTTGCGGATCGTCGCGTTCGGCGAGCGGTACACCGCCCTGAGGCCGAACTCCTCGGCGCGCTTCCCGTCCGGCGTGATCGTGGCGCACTTGACGCCGACGCCGTACTCCTTGATGGCGCGGGCCGCGTCCACCGTCACTTGATCGTCCGTGGCGTCGCGGTGCTCGATGCCCAGATCGAAGTACTTCAGCTCGATATCGAGGTACGGAAGAATCAGTTTGCCCTTGATGAAGGACCAGATGATGCGGGTCATCTCGTCACCGTCGAGCTCGACCACGGGGCCGACCACCTTGATCTTGACCATGTAGCGGACATCCCTCCCACGCTTCGGCGTTCGATATATCTTGATGGCAAGATACTCGACATCAAGATAAATAGCGACGGTCCACCGCCATGCCTGGAATGCCGCGGCCCCCTCGTACCCGTGGGGTGCGAGGGGGCCGGCTGCGGGTCGTGCGGCGGATCAGCGGACCGTGAAGCGGACCGCGTGCTCCAGGAAGGGGAGGTCGAGCCACGGTTTGGGCTGGGCCACGAGTGCCAGCAGCACGATCAGGACGCCCAGCAGCCCGTACGTCACCAGGTCGGTGAACCGGGAACGGACCGCCAGCATGCCCACCGAGGAGACGGTGCAGCGCAGCACCGCGCCCCCGACGAGGGCCACGCCGATCAGTATCGTGCCGATCCGGAACGCCTCGACGAAGGGGTTGAGGGCGACGATCAGCAGCCCGATCCCGGCCGTGCAGAGCACCGACAGCAGCGGCCACTGACGGGCCGGGGCGGGAGCGTCCCCGGACGCCGCCCGTCCACCGCCCTCGGGCCGGGCGGTGTCCCGGGTGAACGACGGGAACCTCCGCGACCTGCGCGGGGCGCCGTGCGTGTCGTCGTCGGAGGCACCAGCAGCGGCGGAGTCGGTGCCATGGTCGGCACCGGCGCCCCCGGAGTCGTCGGCGGGGTCCGCGCCGCTGCCCGAACCGCCGCCCGCCCCGCTGTCGGCACCGGCATCCGCACCGTCCACCGGTCCGGCAGCCGAGTCGCCGTCCCGCCGGTCGGCCGCGGTCCGGTCGGCCCCGCCGGGGGTCTCCGTGGCCGGCGCGGCACCGGCCACGGCCGCACCCTCCGTGCCGCCGGCGCCCACTCCCCCGGCTGCCCCGGTCACGTCCTCCGCGGCCGCGTCACCGCCCGGCGCGCTCTCGCCGCCGTCACCGCGCGCGCCCGCGTCCGGCGGCGCCGGAAACGTCCGGTCCGCCGCGGCGGCCGGGTCGGCCGGACTCGTACCAGCACCCATGGGGTTCCTTCCGGATCAGGTCAGCCGGCGGAGCCGGCAGCGGCGGCGGCCGCATCGCGTTCGGCCGCCTCGACCACGTTGACGAGCAGCTGAGCACGTGTCATCGGGCCGACACCGCCCGGGTTCGGGGAGATCCACGCGGCCACCTCGGCCACGCCGGGGTGCACATCGCCGACGATCTTGCCGTTCTCGTCCCGGCTGACGCCGACGTCGAGCACGGCCGCGCCCGGCTTCACGTCCTCGGGCTTGATGATGTGCGGAACTCCGGCGGCGGCGACGATGATGTCCGCCTGCCTGAGCTGGGCGGAGAGGTCACGCGTACCGGTGTGGCACTGGGTGACGGTGGCGTTCTCGGACTTACGGGTCAGCAGCAGCGGGATCGAGCGGCCGATGGTGACACCGCGGCCGACGACCACGACATGTGCTCCGTTGATCTCCACGCCGTGGTGGCGGAGCAGCTGGACGACACCCTGCGGGGTGCACGGCAGCGGCCCCGTCTCGTTGAGCACGAGCCGGCCGAGGTTCATCGGGTGCAGACCGTCGGCGTCCTTGGCCGGGTCCATCATTTCCAGGATCCGGTTGGTGTCGATGCCCTTGGGGAGCGGAAGCTGGACGATGTACCCCGTGCAGTCGGGGTCGGCGTTGAGCTCCCGTACGACGTCCTCGATCTCCTCCTGGGTGGCGGTGTCGGGGAGTTCACGCTGGATGGAGCCGATGCCGACCTCGGCGCAGTCGCGGTGCTTGCCGTTCACGTACCAACGGCTGCCCGGGTCGTCCCCCACGAGCAGGGTTCCGAGGCCAGGGTTGATGCCCTGTGCCTTGAGGGCCGCCACGCGGACGGTCAGATCGGACTTGATCGCGGCTGCGGTGGCCTTGCCATCGAGAATCTGGGCAGTCATGACCCCATCCTCGCGGATGACCCCACCTGCATACCAATTCTGGGTGCCGACGGTTGCCGTCAGGTTGCGCTTGCACAACACATACGGCAATGGACTGGACAAAAAGTCGACGTCAGGACGACGATGAGCCGCGCAGTATCGCGGGCAGTGTCGGGGGGACAGGCCGTTTCTGATTGCGCTCATTTCCTCCGCCCGGACCGCGTCGTCCCCGCATTTTCACGACGGAGGAAATCGCCATGAGCAACGGCGACCCGAACAACCCCTACGGTCAGCAGCAGCCCGGCTACGGATACCCCCAGCAGACGCCGCAGGGCGTCCCGCAGCAGGGTTACGGGTACCCGCAGCAGCAGCCCGGCCAGCCGTACGGCGGCGGTTACCCGCAGCAGCCGGGCCAGCCGTACGGCGGGGGCTACCCGCAGCAGCCCGGCTACGGCGGCGGGCCCGTGCTCGCCCACTGGGGCCTGCGGCTCGGGGCGTTCCTCATCGACGTCCTCATCCTCTGCGTCCCGTACATCCTGGTCGGCATCGGTGGCGGCATAGGCGGGACCGTGGGCGGCATCCTCGCCGTCATCGGGCTCATCGTCCTGATCGGCGCCGCGATCTGGATGCTGTACAAGGAGGGGACGACCGGCCAGACCGTCGGCAAGAAGGCCGTCGGCATCCGGCTGCTGCGCGAGTCCGACGGCCAGCCGATCGGTTTCGGCATGGCGTTCGTGCGCCGGGTCGCCCACTTCCTGGACAGCGCCGCCTGCTACATCGGCTGGCTGTGGCCGCTGTGGGACGCCAAGAAGCAGACGTTCGCGGACAAGGTGTGCTCGACGCTGGTCGTCAAGTCCTCGTGATCTGAGCCCGTTCGCCCCGGAGGCCGCGCCCGGTCACCGGGCGCGCCAGCACGGCCGTCAAAGGCCGGCGCCCCGCCGTACCGCCGCGCCGCCCCCCCGCCCTCGCGGTGGGTAGCGTAGCGAAAACAAAT
>NZ_JBHVWN010000034.1:0-83693 GCF_042882275.1 Streptomyces sp. NPDC058231
GCCCGCCCGCGCCTCGCCGCCGCCCTGCGCCGCGCCGGCGCCGCCACGACGTCCCCGGCCCCGGCTGCCCGAGCGGAACGCGCCGCCGCCGGCCGCCCCGCCGCCGCTGCCGGCCGACCGCGTGCGCGGCTTCGGCTGGGTCGGCTGGGGGACCTCGACGACGACCGCGACACCGGAAGGCTCGCGGGCCCCGGTGATCCGGACGAGTTCCTCGTCGCTGGAGGTGATCCGGGTGGTCCGCGGGGCGATCCCCGCATCCGCCATCAGCCGGGTCATCTCGCGCTTCTCCTCCGGCAGTACCAGCGTGACGACGCTGCCGGACTCCCCGGCGCGCGCCGTGCGCCCGCCGCGGTGGAGGTAGTCCTTGTGGTCCGTCGGCGGATCCACGTTCACGACCAGGTCGAGGTCGTCGACGTGAATGCCGCGCGCCGCCACGTTCGTCGCGACCAGCGCGGTGACCTGTCCGTTCTTGAACTGGTCGAGCGTCCGGTTGCGCTGCGGCTGGGACCGGCCGCCGTGCAGCGCGGCAGCCCGTACCCCGCTGGCCAGCAGCCGCTTGGCGAAGCGGTCGGCGGCGCGCTTGGTGTCCACGAACATGATCACCCGGCCCTCGCGGGCGGCGATCCGGGTGGCGACGGCCTTCTTGTCGGTCTCGTCGGCCACGTGCAGCACGTGGTGCTCCATCGTGGTGACGGCGCCCGCGGACGGGTCGACCGAGTGCACGACCGGGTCGGTGAGGAACATCTTGACCAGCCGGTCGATGTTCTTGTCCAGGGTCGCGGAGAACAGCATCCGCTGCCCGTCCGGCTCGACCTGCTTGAGCAGCGCGACGACCTGCGGCATGAAGCCCATGTCGGCCATCTGGTCGGCCTCGTCGAGGACCGTGATGGAGACCTGGTCGAGACGGGCGTCGCCGCGCTCGATGAGGTCCTTGAGCCGTCCCGGTGTGGCGACGACGACCTCGGCACCGCGGCGCAGCGTGCCGGCCTGCTTGCTGATCGACATGCCGCCGACGACGGTGGCGAGGCGCAGGTTCACGGACGTCGCGTACGGCGTCAGCGCGTCGGTGACCTGCTGGGCGAGCTCCCGGGTCGGGACCAGGACGAGTGCCAGCGGGGCGTGCGGCTCGGAGCGGCGTCCGGCGGTGCGGGCGAGCAGCGCGAGGCCGAAGGCCAGGGTCTTGCCGGAGCCGGTGCGGCCGCGGCCGAGGATGTCCCGGCCGGCGAGCGAGTTCGGCAGGGTGGCGCCCTGGATCGGGAACGGGTCGGTGACGCCCTGCGCGGCAAGGGTTTTCAGCAGGGCTGCGGGCATGTCCAGCTCGGCGAACGCCTCGACGGCGGGCAGTGCGGGGGTCATGGTTTCGGGCAGGGCGAACTCACCCTGCGGCGGCGTGGCCCTGCGACGGGGCGACGCCTTGCCGGATCCCTTGCCGGAACCCTTGGCGGTTGCCTGTGCCGGGGCCGTGCCGCGCCCCCTCGACGGGCGAGTGCGGGCGGGTCGGTCCTGGCGTTCGGAGCGGGTCATACGGAATTGCCCTCCTGGGGATTCCTGGGAACTACTTGGGACTGCTGGGGACTGCGGGGGACTTCACGGAGCCCGCATACCGGCCGGTGACTCCGGCGAACCTGCGCGAATTCCGGTCGGCGCCTTCATGGGCACACGTGTGCGCGTGCGACTTCTCGCGTGCACTTCCCCGGGACAGCACAAGCCGGGGCCCGCACCTTCACGGTGCGGGCCCCGGCTGCGAGGTACGCGTCGCGGCAATTAGGCCGGGACGATGTTCTCCGCCTGCGGGCCCTTCTGGCCCTGCGTGACGTCGAAGGAGACCTTCTGACCCTCCTGGAGCTCACGGAAGCCCGAGGTGGCGATGTTGGAGTAGTGGGCGAAGACGTCGGCGCCGCCGCCGTCCTGCTCGATGAAGCCGAAGCCCTTTTCCGAGTTGAACCACTTCACGGTTCCAGTAGCCATGTCATTCTCCTAAAAGAGGTGCAGTGCCGGAAATCCGCACTTTACGAATTCCAAGTCGCCGCATTGAGCCCCATCCGGAGAAAGCCGGAAAACAATAATGCGCCTGAGGAAGCATTCCCGTCAGGCGCACATAAAGTTCATGGGTACCAAAACTGCAACCGGACCACCGTAGCACGTCCTGCCGACCAGTGGTGGATCTTGTCGCGCCGCGGGTCGGTGGATCGGCCCGAAACCCTTGGAGGGACTGGTTCGGAGCCGTTCGACACTCGTCGGCATCAGTCCGCCGACCGGGGCGCCGCGAGGGTGCGCGCCCCCTTTCAGCGCCGGATCGTGCGCAGCGCCCGGCCCGGGCGCCAGACCTGTACGACCAGCTTGTCGTCCTCCACCCCCGTACTGACCACCTCCGTCAGTTCGGCGCGGAACAGGTGGAACGGCTCCGGCGGCTTCGCCTCGGCGACGAAGCGGCCCAGGATCTCGGGGTCGGTCACCTCCACCGCGCGGCCGGCGACCCGTACGTCGGCGTACGCCATCTTGTCGTCCGGCCCCGGGTTGGCATGCATCGCGAACCGCGGATCACGCAGCAGGTCCAGCGCCTTGCGCGAGTTCGGCATCATGCCGAGCAACAGCTCACCGAAGCGGAAATCCGCCTCCAGGCCGGTCACACGCGGCGATCCGTCCTTGCGGAGAGTGGCCAGGATGTGGTGCTTGTACTGCCCGAAACGGGCCTGGACGGTCTCGGCGAAGCCCGGCTCGGCCGACTGGAACTCTGCCCATGAATGCGTGGTCATGGGTCCATCGAAGCGCGGAAACCGGACATCTTCTGTCGGGTTTTACGGGCTGTCACTCGTTCGGATGCCGTCCCGTCATGATCGTGGTGTGCTGTACGAGGCACATGGCCGTCACCGTGGCGGCGGGGGGCCTGATCCCGCGACCCGAGGTGATTTGACGATGGCCGTCTTCGTGCATGCCACTCTGCCGGGAGTGACGGCGGAGCAGTACGACGCTCTCGACAAGGAGCTCCGCGCGCTGCCCGGCGACCACTTCGACGGCTGCCTCTCGCGCGTCTGCGCGGCGACCGAATCGGGCGTGGAGCTCTTCGACCTGTGGGAGTCGCCCGAGGCCGTGGAGAAGTTCGGCAGGGTGATGCTGCCGGTGGCCGGGAGGCTGGGCCTGCCCATGACGTCCGGACCGCCGCGGACCGTGGAGACCCACAGCCACTGGATACCCGGTGTCCGGCCGCGGACTACCGGCCGGACACGGTGACCACCAGTGCGTAGCCCTGGGTCCTGAGCACGACGGGCGCCGCGCCGTCCTCCACCAGCACCGCGTCGTAGCAGTCGAGTCCGGTGTCCTGGCCCTCGACGGCCGCGCCGTCCTCCAGCGCCACGGCGAGGACCGCGCCGCCCTGCGGTGCCCGCAGCCGTAGGGTGCCGCGTACCACCGCGGTCTCCGCCGCGGTGCGTTCCCTGCGGTACATCACGTTGAGGTTCACCACGGGGCCGCCGAGGAGCCGGCCGTCCGTCTCCAGGTCCCCGGGGAAGTCGTGGGGCCAGTACGGTTCGTCGACGATGTGGTGCTCGCCGCCCACCATCAGGTCCATGCCGGCGCCCTCGACCACGGTCAGCGTGCGGTCGACCCCGGGGAACGAGGAGAACGGCCCGTCCGCCGTCACGTCGGCGAGGCTGACACGCCAGTCGAAGGCGTCCAGCGGGGCGCCCTCGGGCGACGCGGCGATCTCCCGGGTGACTCCCCCGCCGTTCTTCCAGGGCACGGCCGTCCGGCCGGCCGCCCTCAGTACTCGGTACGTCATGCGACGATCCCTTCCGCCCGTGCGGCCGCGAGCCAGAGCGGGAACTCGGCGACGAGCCGGTCGTACAGCTCGCTGTCCGGTACCTGCCGCGGGTCGGGTCCGGCGTGGAAGAAGCCCGCGTTGTCGACGGGGCGCTGTGCGGGGACGGCGAGCTCGTCGAGCTTGCGCAGGAAGTCGAACTGCGAGCTGCGTCTGTCGCCGAAGCCGATGAACTGCCAGAACAGCGGCAGTTTCGCCGCCTTGCAGAGATAGCGTTCGGCCGCCGGTTTGCTGACCGGACCGCCGTCGGTCTGGAAGACGACGAGCGCGGGCGCGGTCGAGCCGCTGTCGATGTAGTGGTCGATGACCGCGTCCATGGCCAGGTGGTAGCTGGTCCGGCCCATGTGTCCGAGTCCGGCGACGATCTCGTCGACGCGCCCGCGGTGGTTGTCGAGGGCTATGTCGGTGACGGCGTCGATGTCCGTGGAGAAGAACACGACCGGCACCCGCCCGTCGTCGTCGAAATGGGCCGAGAGACCGAGTACCCGGTCGGCGAGTGCCTGGACACTGCCGTCCTCGTAGTACTCCTTCATGGATCCGGAGTAGTCGAGCACGAGATAGACGGCCGCACGTTCCCCGCTCAGCCGGTGCTTGTGCAGACTGGCTCCGGCGCTCCTGTACAGGCTGACGAGCGCGGGCGCCGTCTGCTCGACCTTGCGGAGACTGATGCCGGCCATGCGGGACTCCGTTCCTGACGGCGGAGTCACGAGGTTACGGCACCGTGCCGGGCCGGCCGCGGCGTCGGTGACGCACCCGGCGGGCGCCGCCACCCGGCCGCTGCCTCCCGGGCGGGATTCGCTATGTTGATCGCCGCCGCCCCACCGGCCGCTCGCCACCGTCCCCCCGTGAAGGAGCCGGCCATGGAGGCCTCCGTCACCACGTGCTACCGCCACCCGTCGTACGAGACGTATGTGCGCTGCACCCGCTGCGACCGCTACATCTGCCCGGACTGCATGCGTGAGGCCGCGGTCGGCCACCACTGCGTGGAGTGCGTGAAGGAGGGGCAGCGCTCGGTCCGGCAGGCCCGCACGGTCTTCGGCGGTTCGGTGCCTCGGACGGCGGTGCCCCTGATGACGTATGTGCTGATGGGGCTGAACATCCTGGCGTACCTGGGCGAGTTGGTCCGGCCCGGGATCGTCGACCGGTTCGGGATGCTCGGCGCGGGTCTGGTCGGCCCCCATGGCGGCCAGTACATGTACGAGAGCGGGAACATAGCCGGGTTCCATGCGATCGGTGTGGTGGACGGCGAGTGGTACCGGTTGCTGACCGGGGCGTTCCTCCATCTCCCTCCGGGCGACGCGTCGTTCGGGGCGCTGCCGTTCGGGATGGTGCACATCCTCTTCAACATGTACGGGCTGTGGAATCTGGGCCGGGTCGTCGAGGCGCAGCTCGGGCGCGTGCGCTACCTCGCCCTGTACCTGCTGTCCGCGCTCGGCGGTTCGGTGCTGGTGTATCTGATCGCCCCGGACGTCCTGACGATCGGAGCCTCGGGGGCGGTCTTCGGTCTCGCGGGGGCGTTCTACGTCATCAACCGGCGGCTCGGCCGGGACATGCAGGCGGTCAACCGGTTCCTGGCCGGTTTCCTCGTCTGGATGCTGATCTCCGCGTGGTTCACCTCGTGGCAGGGGCACCTGGGCGGGCTCCTGACGGGCGCCGTCGTGATGGCCGCGCTCGCGTACGCGCCGGCGAAGCGCCGTACCGCCGTACAGATCGCCGGGTGCGCGGTGCTGTTCGTGGTGCTGGTCGCGCTGGTGGTCCTCAAGACCTCGCAGCTGACCGGCGGTGCGGCCTGAGCGTTCCGCCGGTCCGGCGGGGCGGCTGGTCCACCGCGCGGGACAGCCTCCGCGGGGACGGTGCGCACCGTCCCGGGACGCGCCACGGCGCCTGCCGAATCGTCCGGTCGGGGACGGGCAGGCGCCGCGTTCAGTTCCGTACGCCGTTGTACGGGACGTCTGTTGGGGTGGTGCTGTGCGCTCCTCAGACCATCAGGGAACGGTCCGTGGGACGGATCGGGGCCGGCAGTGCGCTGGTCCCGGTCAGGAAGCGGTCCACGCCGCGTGCCGCGGAGCGGCCCTCGGCGATGGCCCACACGATGAGGGACTGGCCGCGGCCCGCGTCACCGGCGACGAACACGCCGCCGACGTTGGTGGCGTAGTCCGCGTCGCGTGCCACGTTGCCGCGCCCGTCGAGCTCCAGGCCGAACTGCTGGACCAGGCCGTTGGCCTGGTCGGTGCCGGTGAAGCCCATGGCGAGGGTGACGAGCTGGGCGGGGATCCGCCGCTCGGTGCCGGCCTTCTGCTCCAGCTTGCCGTCCTTGAACTCCACCTCGACCAGGTGCAGGGCCTGGACGTTGCCGTCCTCGTCGCCCTCGAAGTGGGTGGTGGAGACGGAGTAGACCCGTTCGCCGCCCTCCTCGTGCGCGGAGGTGACCTTGTAGAGCATCGGGAAGGTCGGCCAGGGCTGGTTGGCGTTCCGCTCCTCGCCCGGCTTCGGCATGATCTCCAGCTGGGTGACGGAGGCCGCGCCCTGCCGGTGGGCGGTGCCGACGCAGTCGGCGCCGGTGTCGCCGCCGCCGATGACGACGACGTGCTTGCCCTCGGCGCTGATCGGGGAGACCGTGAGGTCGCCCTCCTGCACCTTGTTGGCGAGCGGCAGGTACTCCATCGCGAAGTGCACGCCGTTCAGCTCACGGCCCGGGACGGGCAGGTCGCGGGAGACGGTGGCACCGGCGGCGATGACGACCGCGTCGTACCGGCGGCGGAGCTTGGCGGCGTCGATGTCCTTGCCGACCTCCGTCTCGGTGCGGAACTTGGTGCCTTCCGCGCGCATCTGCTCGATGCGGCGGTTGATGTGCGACTTCTCCATCTTGAACTCGGGGATGCCGTACCGGAGAAGGCCTCCGATGCGGTCCGCCCGCTCGTAGACGACGACCGTGTGGCCGGCCCGGGTCAGCTGCTGGGCGGCGGCGAGGCCCGCCGGGCCCGAGCCGATGACCGCGACCGTCTTGCCGGAGAGCCGCTCGGGCGGCTGCGGGGTGACGTCGCCGCTGTCCCACGCCTTGTCGATGATCGAGACTTCGACGTTCTTGATGGTGACGGCCGGCTGGTTGATGCCGAGCACGCACGCCGACTCGCAGGGAGCCGGGCACAGCCGCCCGGTGAACTCCGGGAAGTTGTTCGTGGCGTGCAGGCGCTCGGACGCGGCCGTCCAGTCCTCGCGGTAGGCGTAGTCGTTCCACTCGGGGATGAGGTTCCCGAGCGGGCAGCCGTTGTGGCAGAAGGGGATGCCGCAGTCCATGCAGCGGCCGGCCTGCTTGCTGATGACCGGGAGCAGCGAGCCCGGAACGTAGACCTCGTTCCAGTCCTTGACGCGCTCGCCGACGGGGCGGGTCTTGGCGACCTCGCGCCCGGTGGTCAGGAAGCCCTTGGGGTCAGCCATTGGTCGCCGCCTCCATCATCTTCTCGGTGGTCTCCTGCTCGGAGAGACCGGCGAGCTCAGCGGCGTCCTTGGCGGCGAGCACTGCCTTGTAGGTGGACGGGATGATCTTGCTGAAGCGGGTCACCGCGGTGTCCCACTCGGCAAGCAGCTTCTCGGCGACGGTGGAGCCCGTCTCCTCCTGGTGGCGGCGCACGACGTCGTGCAGCCACTGCTTGTCGCTGTCGGAGAGCGTCTCGACCGCGCCGAGGTTCCCGATGTTGACGTTGTCGCGGTTCAGGTCGATGACGTACGCGACGCCGCCCGACATACCGGCGGCGAAGTTGCGTCCGGTCTCGCCGAGTACGACGGCGTGGCCGCCGGTCATGTACTCGCAGCCGTGGTCGCCCACGCCTTCCGAGACGACCGTCGCACCGGAGTTGCGGACGCAGAACCGCTCACCGGTGCGGCCGCGCAGGAACAGCTCGCCGCCGGTGGCGCCGTAGCCGATGGTGTTGCCCGCGATGGTCGAGTACTCGGCGAGGTGGTCGGCGCCGCGGTCCGGGCGGACGACGATGCGGCCGCCGGAGAGGCCCTTGCCGACGTAGTCGTTGGCGTCGCCCTCCAGGCGCAGCGTCACACCGTTCGGCAGGAAGGCACCGAAGGACTGGCCCGCGGAACCGGTGAAGGTGATGTCGATGGTGTCCTGCGGCAGTCCCGCGCCGCCGAACTTCTTCGTCACCTCGTGACCCAGCATGGTGCCGGCGGTCCGGTTGATGTTCCGGATCGCGATCTGGGCCCGGACCGGCTGGGCGGACTCGGCGCTGTCCGCCTTCAGGGCGTCGGCGGCGAGCTTGATCAGCTCGTTGTCGAGCGCCTTGGCGAGGCCGTGGTCCTGCTCGGCCCGCTGGTGACGGACCGCGCCCTCGGGCAGCTCCGGGACGTAGAACAGGGGCTGCAGGTCGAGGCCCTGCGCCTTCCAGTGCGTGACCGCACGGTCGGTGTCCAGCAGCTCGGCGTGGCCGACGGCCTCCTCGATGGTGCGGAAGCCGAGCTCGGCGAGGAGCTCGCGGACCTCCTGCGCGATGAACTCGAAGAAGTTGACGACGTACTCGGCCTTGCCGGAGAACCGGTCACGCAGGACCGGGTTCTGGGTGGCGATGCCGACCGGGCAGGTGTCGAGGTGACAGACGCGCATCATGACGCAGCCGGAGACGACGAGCGGCGCGGTCGCGAAACCGAACTCCTCGGCGCCGAGCAGCGCGGCGATGACGACGTCGCGGCCGGTCTTCAGCTGGCCGTCGGTCTGCACGACGATGCGGTCGCGCAGACCGTTGAGCAGCAGGGTCTGCTGGGTCTCGGCGAGGCCGAGCTCCCAGGGGCCGCCCGCGTGCTTCAGCGAGGTGAGCGGGGAGGCGCCCGTTCCGCCGTCGTGGCCGGAGATCAGGACGACGTCCGCGTGTGCCTTGGAGACACCCGCGGCGACCGTTCCGACGCCGACCTCGGAGACCAGCTTCACGTGGATGCGGGCCGCCGGGTTGGCGTTCTTGAGGTCGTGGATCAGCTGAGCCAGGTCCTCGATGGAGTAGATGTCGTGGTGCGGCGGCGGGGAGATCAGGCCGACACCCGGGGTGGAGTGCCGGGTCTTGGCGACCCACGGGTAGACCTTGTGGCCGGGCAGCTGGCCGCCCTCGCCGGGCTTGGCGCCCTGCGCCATCTTGATCTGGATGTCGTCCGCGTTGACCAGGTACTCGCTGGTCACACCGAAGCGGCCGGAGGCGACCTGCTTGATGGCGGAGCGGCGTGCCGGGTCGTAGAGACGGTCGGCGTCCTCGCCGCCCTCACCGGTGTTGGACTTGCCGCCCAGCTGGTTCATGGCGATGGCGAGGGTCTCGTGCGCCTCGCGGGAGATCGAGCCGTACGACATGGCACCGGTGGAGAACCGCTTGACGATGTCGGCGACGGACTCGACCTCGTCGACCGGGATCGACTCGCGGTCCGACTTGAAGCCGAACAGGCCGCGGAGCGTCATCAGGCGCTCGGACTGCTCGTTCACCCGGTCCGTGTACTTCTTGAAGATGTCGTACCGGCGGTTGCGGGTGGCGTGCTGGAGGCGGAAGACCGTCTCCGGGTCGAACAGGTGCGGTTCACCCTCGCGGCGCCACTGGTACTCGCCGCCGATCTCCAGCGCGCGGTGCGACGCGGAGATGCCGGAGGCCGGGTACGCCTTGGTGTGCCGGGCGGCGACCTCCTTGGCGACGACGTCGAGTCCGGCGCCGCCGATCTTGGTGGCGGTGCCGTTGAAGTACTTCGAGACGAAGGTCTCGTCCAGGCCGACGGCCTCGAAGACCTGGGCGCCGCGGTAGGAGGCGACGGTGGAGATGCCCATCTTGGACATGACCTTCAGGACGCCCTTGCCCAGCGCGTAGATCAGGTTCCGGATGGCCTGCTCGGCCTCGATGCCCTCGATGAACGTGCCGGCGCGGACCAGGTCCTCGACGGACTCCATCGCCAGGTACGGATTGACCGCGGCGGCGCCGTAGCCGATCAGCAGCGCGACGTGGTGGACCTCGCGGACGTCCCCGGCCTCGACCAGCAGACCCACCTGGGTGCGCTGCTTGGTGCGGATGAGGTGGTGGTGGACGGCCGAGGTGAGCAGCAGCGAGGGGATCGGCGCGTGCTCGGCGTCGGAGTGCCGGTCGGACAGGACGATCAGGCGGGCGCCGTCCTCTATGGCGGCGTCGACCTCGGTACAGATCTGCTCGATGCGGGCGGCGAGGGCGTCGCCGCCGCCGCTGACCCGGTAGAGGCCGGAGAGCGTGGCGGCCTTCATGCCCGGCATGTCGCCGTCGGCATTGATGTGTATCAGCTTGGCCAGCTCGTCGTTGTCGATCACCGGGAACGGCAGCGTGACGCTGCGGCACGACGCGGCGGTCGGCTCCAGCAGGTTGCCCTGCGGGCCGAGCGAGGAGCGCAGCGAGGTGACGAGCTCCTCGCGGATGGCGTCCAGCGGCGGGTTGGTGACCTGCGCGAACAGCTGGGTGAAGTAGTCGAAGAGCAGCCGGGGGCGCTCGGACAGCGCGGCGATCGGCGAGTCCGTGCCCATGGAGCCGAGCGGCTCGCCGGCGGTGCGGGCCATCGGCGCGAGGATGACGCGGAGCTCTTCCTCGGTGTAGCCGAAGGTCTGCTGGCGACGGGTGACGGAGGCGTGCGTGTGCACGATGTGCTCGCGCTCGGGGAGATCCTCCAGCTCGATCTCGCCGGTCTCCAGCCACTCCTGGTACGGCTGCTCGGCGGCGAGGCCCGCCTTGATCTCGTCGTCCTCGATGATGCGGCCCTCGGCGGTGTCGACGAGGAACATCTTGCCGGGCTGGAGGCGGCCCTTGCGGACGACCTTCGCGGGGGCGATGTCCAGGACACCGACCTCGGAGGAGAGGACGACGAGGCCGTCGTCGGTGACCCAGTAGCGGCCCGGACGCAGACCGTTGCGGTCGAGGACCGCGCCGACCTGGGTGCCGTCGGTGAAGGTGACGCAGGCCGGACCGTCCCAGGGCTCCATCATCGTGGAGTGGTACTGGTAGAAGGCGCGGCGGGCCGGGTCCATGGAGTCGTGGTTCTCCCACGCCTCGGGGACCATCATCAGCACCGAGTGCGGCAGCGAGCGGCCGCCGAGGTGGAGCAGCTCCAGGACCTCGTCGAAGGAGGCCGAGTCGGAGGCGTCCGGGGTGCAGACGGGGAAGATCCGGTCGAGCTGCTCGCCGCCGAAGAGGCTGGACGCGAGCTGGGACTCGCGGGCCTTCATCCAGTTGCGGTTGCCCTTGACCGTGTTGATCTCGCCGTTGTGCGCGACGAAGCGGTACGGGTGTGCGAGCGGCCAGCTCGGGAAGGTGTTCGTGGAGAAGCGCGAGTGGACCAGCGCGACGGTGGTGGCGAAGCGGCGGTCGGAGAGGTCCGGGAAGAACGGCTCCAGCTGCCCGGTGGTGAGCATGCCCTTGTAGACGATCGTGCGGGCGGAGAGCGAGGGGAAGTACACCCCGGCCTCGCGCTCGGCGCGCTTGCGCAGCACGAAGGCCTTGCGGTCCAGGACGATGCCGGCGCTCTCGCCGTCCGCGACGAAGAGCTGGCGGAACTCGGGCATGGTGGCGCGGGCGCCGTTGCCGAGGAAGTCGGGGGTGACCGGGACGTCGCGCCAGCCGAGGACCTTGAGGTTCTCCTCGGCCGCGATCTTCTCGAGCTTCTGGACGGCCTCGGTGGAGCCGTCCGCGGGCAGGAAGGCGATGCCTACGGCGTAGGCGCCGGCCTCGGGGAGGTCGAAGGGGACCTCTTCACGCAGGAAGGCGTCAGGGACCTGGAGCAGTATTCCGGCGCCGTCGCCGGAGTCGGGCTCGGATCCGGTGGCGCCGCGGTGTTCAAGATTGCGCAGAACGGTGAGCGCCTGCTCGACCAGCTCATGGCTGGCCACACCGGTCAGAGTGGCCACGAACCCGACGCCGCAGGCGTCGTGCTCGTTACGGGGGTCGTACATCCCCTGCTGGGCGGGGCGACCGTCCATGGGCGACCAGGCGTCGGAACGCATCGGCTCTCCCGTCGTCGTCGTGGCATATGCAGTGCCGAGGGACGACGTTGGCCCTCTGCGAAATTTCATGCAGGTTACATAATGGGGCGCTTCTCAGGAAGCGGATAGATCGTTCCAACATGCGGACACCGCTCGTGGAGCGATGGAGGTCTGGGTCGCAGTCGGAAGATCGGCGCCCGGGGGGACCGCAGAGAGCAGGCGTCGTTGCCTGCGGTGTCTACGGCTCATGCCCGGCGGAAAAGCAATCGAAACCGCCGAGTAATGGCTACTTATGTGTAGCGCTGTATAGCGACTCATTTTACGTGCGCGCAGCGGTTCCGCCCAGAGGCAGCGACCAAGACGTACGTCACACGGATGGCGCACATGTTACGGGCGCGGTCCACCCGGGGCGCGGCGGACGCAGGGCCCTGTCACGCACGGGGTCGGCCGCGCCGGCCCTCGTGACGGCGCAGAACACCGGGCCGGGCGTTCCGGGACCCGCTCGAACCCGGCGATCCCGCTGAACCCGGCATGATCCGAACGGCGGGCCCTAACCCCCGACCGCCACGCCGAACAGCGTGCCCAGCCCGTAGGTGATCGCGGCCGCCGCCCCACCGAGCACCAGCTGCCGCAGCCCGCTGAACCACCAGCTGCGCGCCGTCACCCTGGCCACCACCGCGCCGCAGCCGAAGAGGCCGAACAGCGCCAGCAGTACCGCGGGCCACATGGCGCTCGCACCGAGCAGGTACGGAAGTACGGGCAGCAGCGCGCCCAGCGCGAAGGCGCCGAACGACGAGACTGCCGCGACGAGCGGCGACGGCAGGTCGCCGGGGTCGATGCCGAGTTCCTCGCGGGCGTGTATCTCCAGAGCCTGTTCGGGGTCGCGGGACAGCTGGCGGGCGACCTCGCGGGCGAGGCCGGCCTCGACACCGCGGGATTCGTAGAGCGCGGCGAGCTCCTCCATCTCGTCCGACGGGTGCTTGCGCAACTCGCGGCGTTCGACGTCGAGTTCCGCCTCGACGAGCTCGCGCTGCGAGGCGACGGAGGTGTACTCGCCGGCCGCCATGGAGAAGGCCCCGGCGGCCAGACCGGCCAGGCCGGTGATCACCAGAGTCTGCTGGGAGACCGCGCCGCCCGCGACGCCGGTCATCAGTGCCAGGTTGGACACCAGCCCGTCCATCGCGCCGAAGACCGCGGGGCGCAGCCAGCCGCCGTTCACATCACGGTGGGTGTGGTTGTCGCGGTGTGCCTCGTGCAGTACGGCGTCGGTCTCGATGATGGCCACAGCTCTCCCCTTCTCCACCAGCGGAAATCACTCGCTCCGCCCCCGCTGGACATCATCGAAAGTACCCACGAAAACAAGCCCCCGCCAGCAAGCCAGGCCGTACTTACCTGCCCTCTGACCAGGTAAGTACGGCCTGGCTTACGAGGGGATCCCCTTCATCCGAGTGGCCCTTTTGTTGTGATAATCGGCCTCTGTCGAGGCTCCGCGTGGCACAGATCGGACAGGGACGAGAACTGGCTCGGTACGAGCGAAGGGTCGACGCGATGGAGCTGATTGCAGGCAATCCGGCAGAGCCGCGGACGGGCGGCACAGGCGCGGGCACGAACGGGCCGGGTGCGGCTGGGCCGGCGAAGACGGTCGGGGACGACACGGACCGGCCCGACGCGGACCGCGCCCACCCCTCCGGACACCCCGACCGTGCCGACCGGGCCCGGGGCGCGCTCCTCGGTCTCGCGGTCGGCGACGCCCTGGGCGCTCCGGCCGAGAACATGCGGCCGTCCGAGATCCGCCGCCGCTGGGGCCGGATCGAGGGCTTCGTCAGCGACGACCCCGCGGGTACCGACGACACCGAGTACGCGATCTTCTCCGGCCTGCTGCTCGCCCGGCACGGTTCGGCGCTGACCGTCACGCACGTCGAGCGGGCCTGGCACCTGTGGATCGCCGACCTGGACGAGGGGCCGTTCCGTGGCGCCGGGTTCAGCGAGCGCGGCACGCTGGAGAACCTGCGACGGGGCCTCGCCGCCCCGATCTCCGCCCAGCACCGGCACGCCTGGAGCGACGGACTGGCGATGCGGGCGGCGCCGTTCGGCGTCTTCGCGGCGGGACGGCCCGCGGAGGCCGCCCGTCTGGTCGCGGTCGACGGGCGGGTCAGCCACGACGGGGAGGGCATCTACGGCGGCCAGGCGGTGGCGGCCGGGGTGGCCGCCGCGATGGTCGGCGCGGGGGTCGCGTCCGTGATCGCGGCGGCGCTGTCCGTCGTGCCGATGGACTCCTGGACGGCGCGATCGCTGCGGCGCGCGGTGACGGCCGCGCAGCGCACGCACCCCGACCGCCTCACCCGGGAACGCGCGGTCCGCTCCGCGGTGGTGATCGGCGGGTACCCGTGGACCGATCTGGCGCCGGAGGCGGTGGGGCTGGCGTTCGGTGCGTTCGCCGCGGCCCGTGGGGACTTCCGCACGGCGGTGCTGACAGCCGTCAACATGGGGCGCGACGCGGACACGACGGCGGCGGTGGCGGGCGCCCTGGCCGGCGCGGTGCACGGGGCGTCCGCGATCCCGCGGAACTGGGCCGAGGCGATCGGGCCGGTCCGCGGCAGTTGCCTGCCGTCCATGCGCGGTTATCACGTCCTGGACATCGCGGAACTGCTCACCCCGGACGAGACCGACGGGAGCGACGAGACCGTCGGGGTGGGCGGCGGACGGGCCGGTGGGCTCGGCCGTACGGGCGGGGGCGCGCGCGGCGGCACGGACGGAACGGGGGTGGTGGTGTCATGACCACTGCACGCGACACCCATAGCGGCTCCCGCCCGGCGCCCCTCGGCGCCCGGTCGCGGCCCGGTCGCCGCGCCCGGATCGAGGGGCTGCTGCTCGGGCTCGCCTCGGGGGACGCCGCCGGGTGGCCCGCCGCGCGCCACCGGGCGGCCCGGATGCCGGAGTGGACCCGGCGGCTCACCCGGGAGCTCGACACCTTCGCCGAGCAGAACGCCACCACCACCCTGCCCGTGCCGATCGCGCTCAACCAGCCGCCCGAACCGCTCCGGCTCGGGCCGTCGGACGACGCCGAATGGGCGGCGTTCGCCGCCGGGACGGTACTCGCCTCGGCGGCGGGCCAGTTGCACCGGCTCTCCCCCGAGCGCCGGATGCGGGCCGCCGTCGACATCGCCTGGAACGCGCTGGCCGCGGAGGTCGCGGCGGCTGCCGCGCGGGCACCGGAGGTCGAGTCGGCGGTCCTGCCGCTGCGTGCCCGCATCTCGGTGCGGGCCGGACTCGGCAATCTCGCCGCCGGACTGCGACCGCCGGCCACCGGCCACGACAATCCGCACTACTTCGACGACGCGGCCTGCGTCCGGGCCGCCGTGCTGGCGGTCGTCCACCCCGGCCGCCCCGGGGCGGCCGCCGAACTCGCCGAGTTCGATGCGCGCTACACCCAGGACGGCGACGGAGTGCACGGTGCCCGGGCGATGGCCGCCGCGATCGCGGAGGCGCTGGGCGGGGCGGACGTCGACACCGCGGTGAACGCCGCCCTCGCCCAGCTCCCCGACGGCACCGAGATCGCCCGCAATGCCGCCCATGCGGTCCGGATCGCCCGGGACTTCGTCGGCGAGGCAGCGGGCGCCTTCGCCCTCGTACCGGTGCTGGAGCATCAGATCGTCGACCACGTCTACAGCTACGGGATCGCCGCCGCCGAGACCATCCCGGTGGCCCTCGCCCTGACCACCGCGGCCCGCGGCGAGATCGCGCAGGCCGTTCCGGCGGCGGCGTGTCTGTCGCGGGTCGCGGACTCGGCGCCCGCCCTGGCCGGTGCGCTGACCGGCGCGCTCGGCGGCATCGGCTCCGTCCCGGACGGCTGGCGCGAGGCCTGCCGCACGCTCGCGGGGTGCGCGCTGCCCCGGCTCGCGGGCACCGATCTGATCGAACTCGCCGGGCTGCTCGCAGACACGGAACCGGACCCTTCGGGTGGACAATTCGGGCATGACGCCCACAACGCCCACGATGGTCACGTCGAACAGGCCACCCAGGACACTCGCCCTCGATGAACGGATCAGCGGTGCCCTCGTCGGCGCCGCGGTCGGCGACGCCCTCGGCGGTCCGGTCGAGGGCCGGCCCCCCGAGCAGATCGTCGAACGCCACGGCGGCCGGATCACCGGCATCGTCGGCCCGTGGGACGGCGACGACTGGCGCACCGCCCGCCCCATCGCCCCGTACCACAAGGGTGACGGACACGTCACCGACGACACCTTGATGACCCATGCGCTGGTGCGGGTGTACGACTCCGTACGGGACCACCTCGACGCGTACTCCGTCGCCGACCACCTCGTGCCGGAGCTGATCACGAACCCCCGCTGGATTCCGGAACTGGAGGCCGAGGCGCTGCCGTTGCAGCGGATCTTCCTCGCCGAGAAGTGGATCGTGGCCCGGCTGCACTACGGCCACGTCGATCCGCGCGAGGCGGGCTCCGGGAACATCGTGAACTGCGGCGCGGCGATGTACATGGCGCCGGTCGGCCTGGTCAACGCCGCGCATCCACGGGCCGCGTACGCCGAGGCGCTGGACGTCGCGGGCGCCCATCAGTCGTCGTACGGAAGGGAGGCGGCCGGAGTCTTCGCGGCGGCCGTCGCGGCCGCCTGCGCCCCGGACGCGACCCCCGCCACCGTGGTCGACGCCTGCCTGTCGCTCGCCAAGGACGGCACCCGGGCCGCCATCGAGGCGGTGTGCGAAGTGGCCGTCAGGCACCAGGACTTCGAGTCGGCGCTGGCACCGCTGCGTGCCGCGGTCGCCCCGTTCGACACCGTCGGCCCCGATTACCGGGCGCCGTCCCTCGGCGCCCGCCGGCCGTCCCGGCTGCACGCCATCGAGGAGCTGCCGGTCGCCCTCGGGATGCTGCTCGTCGCGGACGGCGACTACCGGCACGCGGTGCTGGGCTCGGTCAACTACGGCCGGGACTGCGATTCGATCGCCACGATGAGCGGCGCGCTCGCGGGCGCACTGCACGGCGAGACGGCGATCCCCGCCGGCTGGGTGAAAACGGTCGCCGAGGCCAGCCGTCTCGATCTGCACGCCCCGGCCCGGACGCTGACGGACGTCGCCCGCGAGGTGTTCGTACGGGACACCGCCCGGCGACGTGCGCACGAGACGGCGTTCGCGACGCTGGCGGGTACGCCATGACCGTACGGGTCACCTGGGTCCAGCCCGAGGACCTGGTCGGGCACGAACTGCGGCAGGCGGCCGAGGACGGCCGGGACGCACGGGACATCGGGCGCCGGTGGTACGCGGCGGGCGGTGCGCCCGCACCCGAGCGGGCCGGCGCGTCGGAGCACCCCGCGCCTCCCGCCCTGCGGGCGCTCGCCGAGCGCCTGCTCGACGAGCTCGCCGGGCTCACCGCACCGTCGGCCGCCGACGAGCCGACGGATCTGGCCTCGATCCGGGTGTCCTGTCCCCACTGGCCGACGCCCCGCACACACCCCCCATCGGTCGGTACGGACCGGTTGGAGGCGGCCTGGCTGGGGCGCGCCGCCGGCTGCCTGCTCGGCAAACCCGTCGAGAAGCTGCCCCTGGCGGGGATCCGCGCGCTGGCCCGCACCACCGGCAACTGGCCGCTCAGCACCTGGTTCACCGCCAGGGGGGTACCCGCCGAGCTCGCCGCCGCGTACCCCTGGAACCGTCGCTCCGCGGCCACCTCGCTCGCCGAGAACATCGACGGGATGCCGGAGGACGACGACCTCAACCACCCCCTCCTGACCGTGCTGCTGCTCCAGCGGTACGGACCGTCCTTCAGCACCGCCGATCTGGCCCGGCTCTGGCTCGACGAACTCCCGGCGGGCCGGACCTTCACCGCCGAGCGGGTCGCGTACCGCAATCTGCTCGACGGCATCGAGCCACCGGACACCGCCCGGCACCGCAACCCGTTCCGGGAGTGGATCGGCGCCGGGATCCGCGCCGACGTACACGGCTGGACCCATCCGGGCGACCCCGCGGCGGCGGCCGAGCAGGCGCACCGGGACGCGGTCCTCACCCACACCGGCAACGGGGTGTACGGGGCGATGTTCATCGCGGCGGCGCTCGCCGAGGCGGCGGGCGGCGAGGCCGACGTGCACGGCTGTCTGGCGGCCGGACTGCGCGTCGTGCCGCCCCGCTCCCGGTTCGCGCACGCCGTCCGCACCGGGATCGCCACGGCCCGCGACGAGCCGGACTTCGACACGGCCGTCGACCGGCTGCACGCCGCATTCGGCACGTACCACTGGGTGCACGCGCTGCCGAACGCCGCACTGCTCGCCGCCGCCCTCACCCACGCCGACGGCGACTTCTCCGGCTCCGTCTGCCGGGCGGTGTCGGGCGGCTGGGACACCGACTCCAACGGTGCGACCGCCGGTTCGCTGGCCGGTCTGCTGGCCGGCCGGCCCGACGCCCTGCCCGAGCGGTGGACCGCCCCGCTGAAGAACCGTCTCGCCACGTCCGTCGCCGGCTTCGACTCCATCGGCTTCGACGCACTCGCCGAACAGACCCACCGGCTCGTCCCCCGGCTCACCCACGAGGAGGCACTCCGCCCATGACCGGCATCGCGGTGCTCGGCAGCACCAACATGGACCTTGTCACATACGTCGCACGGGCTCCGGAGCTCGGGGAGACCGTCACCGGAAGAGAGTTCCGCACCGTCCCCGGCGGCAAGGGCGCCAACCAGGCCGTCGCCGCCGCCCGGGCCGGCGGCGACGTCATGATGATCGGTGCGGTCGGCGACGACGAGTACGGCGCCGAACTGCGGGCCGGACTGGAGCACGCGGGCGTCGACACCGACCTGCTGCACACCGTCGAGGGCCCCAGCGGCACCGCGCACATCGTCGTCGACGACACGGGCGGCAACGCGATCGTGGTGATCCCGGGCGCCAACGGCACCATCACCTCCATCGGCCCCGGCGAGGTCGCCGCCATCGCAGGCGCCGATCTGCTGCTCCTTCAGCTGGAGCTGCCGCTGTCCGCGGTGGTCGCCGGGGCGCAGGCGGCCCGCGCCCACGGTGTACGGACGATCCTCACCCCGTCCCCCGTGCAGGAGCTGCCACCCGAACTCCTCGCGGTGGTGGACGTGCTGGTACCCAACGAGCACGAGGCCGCCGCGCTCTCCGGCTGTTCCGAGCCGCACGCGGCGGCGGAGGTGCTGCTCCACCGGGTCCCCGAGGTCGTGATCACGCTGGGCGCGAAGGGCTGCCTGTACGCGGCCCGGGACGCCGAGGCCGTACTCTTTCCCGCCCCCGAGGTCGAAGCCGTCGACACCACCGGCGCCGGGGACACCTTCGTCGGCGCCCTCTCCGTGGCGTTCGGCGAGGGACGGCCCGTACCGGAGGCGTTGGCCTGGGCGTCGTCGGCCGCCGCGCTCTGCGTGCAGCGGCCCGGCGCCTCGACGTCCATGCCGTACCGCAGCGAGATCGACGGCGCATGACCGAGCCCACGGAGACACCCCTCTCCGGTCTGCGGGTCCTGGACCTCGCCACGCTCTTCGCGGGCCCTCTCGCGGCCACCCTGCTCGGCGACTTCGGCGCCGAGGTGATCAAGGTCGAGCATCCGAGCAAACCCGACCCGTCGCGCGGGCACGGCCCGGCGAAGGACGGCATCGGCCTGTGGTGGAAACTGCTCGGCCGCAACAAGCGCAATCTCACCCTCGACCTCTCCAGTCCGGGCGGCCGCGACGTCCTGCTCCGGCTGGCCGCCTCCACCGACGTGGTCATCGAGAACTTCCGGCCGGGGACGCTGGAACGGTGGGGCATCGGCTGGGAGGAGCTGCGCGCCGTCAACCCACGGCTGGTACTCACCCGGGTCACCGCCTTCGGCCAGTTCGGTCCGTACGCGCACCGTCCCGGTTTCGGCACCCTCGCCGAGGCGATGAGCGGGTTCGCCGCGATCACCGGGGAACCGGACGGGCCGCCGACACTGCCGCCGTTCGGGCTCGCCGACTCGATCGCGGCGCTGGCCACCGCGTACGCCGTGATGGCAGCCCTGGCCGGACGGGACCGCACCGGGGAGGGGCAGGTCATCGACATGGCGATCATCGAGCCGATCCTGACCGTGCTCGGCCCGCAGCCGCTCTGGTACGACCAGCTCGGATACGTGCAGGAGCGCACCGGCAACCGTTCGCGCAACAACGCCCCGCGCAACACGTACCGCACGTCGGACGGCCAGTGGGTCGCCGTCTCCACGTCCGCCCAGTCCATCGCCGAACGGGTGATGCGTCTGGTCGGCCGCGCGGAGCTGATCGACGAACCGTGGTTCACGTCCGGCGCCACCCGCGCCGAACACTCCGACGAGCTCGACGAGGCGGTCGGCCACTGGATCGCCCGGCACACCCGCGACGAGGCGATCAGCGTCTTCGAGAAGGCGGAGGCGGCCATCGCTCCCATCCATGACATCCAGGACGTGATGGAGGACCCGCAGTACCGGGCCCTGGACTCCGTCACCGAGGTCCCGGACCCGGAGCTGGGTCCGCTGCGGATGCAGAACGTCCTCTTCCGGCTCTCCCGGACGCCCGGCGCGATCCGCTGGGCCGGACGTCCGCACGGCGCGGACACCGACGAGATCCTGACCGGGCTCGGCCTGACGGGAGCGGAGATCGCCGCGCTCCGGGCGGAGCGCGTACTGTGACCGCGGCGGTGCCCCTGACCTGGCTGTACGTCCCCGGGGACCGGCCTGAGGTGGTGCGCAAGGCGCGTGATTCCGGCGCCGACGTGGTGATCGTCGACCTGGAGGACGCGGTCGCACCTGACCGGAAGGAGTACGCGCGGTCCGCCACCGCCGAACTGCTCGCCGAACCGGTCGGGGAGACGGACGCCGTACCGGTGCACGTCCGGGTCCACACCGAGGCCGACGTACTGGCCCTGGCCGGGCTGCCGGGCCTGGCCGAGCTGCGGCTGCCGAAGATCACGCACGCCGCGACCGTCCACCACATCGCGGCGCTGGCCCCGGGTGTCGCGCTCTGTCCGCTGCTGGAATCGGCGCTCGGCATCGAGCACGCGTACACGGTCGCGGCCTCTCATCCGCAGGTACGCTCCATCGCCCTCGGTGAAGCGGATCTACGGGCCGATCTGGGAGTGCGGGACGACGCGGGCCTGGACTGGTCGCGCAGCCGGGTGGTGGTCGCCGCACGCGCCGCCGGTCTCGTACCGCCGGCCCAGTCGGTGTTCCCCGACGTCCGGGACCTGGACGGGCTGTGGCAGTCCTGCGGGCACGGGCGGACGCTGGGGTTCGTCGGCCGGGCGGCGATCCACCCCCGGCAGCTGCCGGTCATCGAAAGGGCGTTCCTGCCCGCCGCCGAGGAGATCGACGCGGCGCAGGAGATCGTCGAGGCGGCGCTCACGGACCAGGGGGCGCTGGCGCTGCCGGACGGCCGCTTCGTGGACGCGGCGGTGGTGGCGGCGGCCCGGCGGACCCTGGCACTGGCCGACCGGGTGCGGTGAGGGAGTGGGCCCGCCGGAGGGGCAGGGGCGCCACGGAGGCCGGCCGGAGACGGAGCGAGGGGCCCGGAGAACGCTGCTGCGTGGTCCGGGCCCCTCGTGCGGGCTCTTGTCGGCATCAGCCGTTCGCGGCCGCCTCCGCGGTGCCGTTCTTCTCCGTCGCCCGTGCGTCGCCGACGGGCTCCCCGTCATGGTCCGCGTCGGCATCCTCGGTGACCGGCTCCGCGTCCGCGTCCGCCTCGGCGTCACCGGCAGCTTCCGCATCCGGCGCCGCGTCCTGGGCGCCTTCGGCGGACTTTGCGGTGTCGTCCGGCTCGACGATCTCCTCACGCCCCGGCCGCACCTTCGCCGAGATGATGAAGTACGTCACCGCCAGCACGAACATGATGAGCGCGGTCCACACGTTCAGGCGCAGGCCCAGGATGTGGTGCGCCTCGTCGACCCGCATGTACTCGATCCAGGCGCGGCCCGAGCAGTACGCCGCGACGTACAGCGCGAACGCCCGTCCGTGTCCGAGCTTGAACCGGCGGTCCGCCCAGATCACCAGCAGGGCGACGCCCACGCACCACAGCGACTCGTACAGGAACGTGGGGTGGTACGTGCCGGCGACCCGGTTGGGGGCCTCGCTGATCTTCAGGGCCCACGGCAGATCCGTCGGCCTGCCGTACAGCTCCTGGTTGAACCAGTTGCCCCAGCGGCCGAACGCCTGGGCGATGGCGATACCGGGTGCGAGCGCGTCGGCCCAGGCGGGCAGCGGGATCCCGCGACGGCGGCAGCCGATCCAGGCCCCGACCGCGCCGAGCGCGATCGCACCCCAGATACCGAGGCCGCCCTGCCAGATCTTGAAGGCGTCGACCCAGTTCTCACCCTCGCTGAAGTACAGCTCGTAGTCGGTGATGACGTGGTAGAGCCGGCCACCGACGAGACCGAAGGGCACGGCCCAGACGGCGATGTCGGCCACCGTCCCGGCTCTGCCGCCCCGGGCGATCCAGCGCTTGTTGCCGAACCAGACGGCGACAAACACACCGATGATGATGCAGAACGCGTAGCCGCGAAGCGGGATCGGGCCGAGATTGATCACGCCGGTCGACGGGCTGGGAATGTAGGCAAGGTCCATGGCAGGGTCGACGCTACCCTGCCGGGCGGGAGGTGCGGCAATCCGCCCGACAACGTCTGGGTAACGAGCCGGTCGTCGATTCCCCACTCCGGTGAGCCCGCCGGCAGCGTCCGCGGGGCAGCTCAGGAAGCGGACGGGGACGGGGTGACCTTCCCCGGCTGCTTGCCCTTGTTCGCCTCGGCGACCCACTTCTTCAGGTTCGCCGCGGTGATCGGTTCGCTCCCCTTCTTCGGGAAGATCGACTCACCGTTGAGGAGCGCGGTCGGCGTGCCCTGGAATCCGCCGTTCTGGAAGGCGGTGTTGGATTTCTTGACCCAGGTGTCGTGTGTGCCGTCCTTCACACAGCTGCGGAAGGCGGGCGTGTCCAGGCCCGGGACCTTGCCCCCCAGCTCGATCAGCTTGCTGCTCTGCCCGAAGGCGTCATCGGTCTCCTGCGGCTGGTTGCGGTACAGGATGTCGTGGTACGCGGAGAACTTGCCGGCGTCCTGGGCACAGGCGGCGGCGTTGGCCGCGTCCAGTGATCCACTGCCCCCGAGGTTGCCGTCGATGAGCGTGACCAGGTGGTACTCGACCTTCAGCTGTCCGCTGTTCTGCAGCCCGTGAATCGTGTCCCGGAACGCGTTCTCGAACTGGGCGCAGACCGGGCAGCGGAAGTCCTCCCAGATCGTGAGCGTGGACGGTGCGTCATCGGCGCCCACCCGGATGGCCAGGCTGTCCTTGCCGGTGGCCCCCGACGGTGCGACGGCGGGTCCCGAGCCGCTCGCCTTGTTGCCCTTGCCGCCCGAATTCGCGGCGATCACGCCGACGACGGCAGCCAGACCCAGCACACCGACCACGGCCGCCGAGACGATCATCGTGCGGCGACGGCGCTCACGCGCCCTCTCCTGCTCGCGCTGCTGGACGAGCCGGTCGCGCGCGGCCCTTTTTCCCTCTTCGTTCTTCTCGCTCACACCCGCAGCAACGAACCGGGGAGGCACCTGCGTGCCTCCCCGGTCCCAGGACCACCCGTACGGGTTACGCCCGATCGTGGCGTATTCGAATCAGCGCTTTCGAACGCCCTCGGCCAGTTCGCCCGCGAGCGAGCGGACGGCGGCGAGGCCGGCCTCCTCGTCCGGGGCGTCCAGGATCCGCTTGACGAAGGCGGAGCCGACGATCACGCCGTCGGCGAAGGCAGCGACCTCGGCCGCCTGCCGGGCGTTGGAGACGCCGAGACCGACGCAGACCGGGAGTTCGGTCGTGGCACGGGTGCGCCGCACCAGCTCCTGGGCCTGCTCGCCGACCGATTCGCGGGTGCCGGTGACCCCCATCAGCGAGGCCGCGTAGACGAAGCCGGAGCCCGCCGCGGTGATGGTGGCGAGGCGCTCGTCCTTGCTGCTCGGCGCGACGACGAAGACGGTCGCGAGACCGTGCTTGTCGGCGTGCTCGCGCCAGACCGCGGACTCCTGGACCGGCAGGTCGGGCAGGATGCACCCGGCGCCGCCCGCCTCGGCGAGCTCGGCGGTGAACCGCTCGATGCCGTACCGGTCGATGGGGTTCCAGTACGTCATGACGAGGATCGGGGCACCGGTCGCCTCGTACGCCTCGCGGACCATACGCATCACGTCGGCGATCTTCACGCCGCCGCGCAGGGCGATGTCGTCGGCGGTCTGGATGACCGGTCCGTCGAGCACCGGGTCACTGTGCGGCAGGCCCACCTCGACGACGTCGGCGCCTCCGGCGACGACTGCCTTGACGGCCTCGATGCCGCCGTCGACGGTCGGGAAGCCGGCGGGCAGGTACGCGATCAGCGCGGCCCGGTCCTCCGCCTTGGCGGCCGCGAGGGTGGTGCTCAACAGCTCGATGTTGCCGCTCACTTGGCGTCCCCCTCGATCTCGGCGCTGCCGTGGGCCGCGTCCGCCTCGACGGTCGCGTCCGTGTCGTACAGCCCGAAGTAGCGGGCCGCCGTGTCCATGTCCTTGTCGCCGCGGCCGGAGAGGTTGACCACGAGCAGCCCGTCCTTGCCGAGCTCCTTGCCGACCTCCAGGGCTCCGGCCAGCGCGTGGGCGCTCTCGATGGCCGGGATGATCCCCTCGGTACGGGAGAGCAGCAGCAGTGCCTGCATGGCGGCGTCGTCGGTGACCGCGCGGTACTCGCCACGGCCGATGTCCTTGAGGTAGGAGTGCTCCGGGCCGATGCCCGGGTAGTCCAGACCGGCCGAGATGGAGTAGGGCTCGGTGATCTGGCCCTCCTCGTCCTGGAGGACGTAGCTGCGCGAGCCGTGCAGGATGCCGGGCTCGCCTGCGGTCAGCGTCGCCGCGTGTTCGCCGGTCTCCACTCCGTGTCCGGCGGGCTCGCAGCCGATCAGCCGGACGCCCGCGTCCGGGATGAAGGCGTGGAAGAGCCCGATGGCGTTGGAGCCACCACCGACACAGGCGATCGCGACGTCCGGCAGCCGGCCGGTCCGCTCCAGGATCTGCCGCCGTGCCTCGACCCCGATGACGCGGTGGAAGTCACGGACCATCGCCGGGAAGGGGTGCGGGCCCGCGACCGTGCCGAAGAGGTAGTGCGTGCGGTCCACGTTGGCGACCCAGTCGCGGAACGCCTCGTTGATGGCGTCCTTGAGCGTGCGGGAGCCGGACTTCACGGAGACGACCTCGGCGCCGAGCATCCGCATGCGCGCCACGTTCAGCGCCTGCCGCTCGGTGTCGATCTCACCCATGTAGATGGTGCATTCGAGGCCGAAGAGCGCGCAGGCGGTCGCGGTGGCGACGCCGTGCTGGCCCGCGCCGGTCTCGGCGATGACCCGGGTCTTGCCCATCCGCTTGGTGAGCAGCGCCTGACCCAGCACGTTGTTGATCTTGTGCGAGCCGGTGTGGTTCAGGTCCTCGCGCTTGAGGAAGACCCGGGCGCCGCCGGCGTGCTCGGCGAAGCGCGGGACCTCGGTCAGCGCGCTGGGCCGGCCGGTGTAGTTGACCATGAGCTCGTTGAGCTCGGCGGCGAAGGCAGGATCGGCCTTCGCCTTGTCGTACTCGACGGCGACCTCGTCCACCGCGGCGACGAGCGCCTCCGGGATGAACTTGCCGCCGAACGCGCCGAAGTAGCCCTCGGCGCTGGGGATCAGACCCTCGGGGTCCGGAATGAAGAAGTCAGATGACATCCGACGTGCTCCTCGTTGTGGCAACGGGTGGGTTCACCGTATGCGCCGTGAGCGGAGTGCCGCCGCGGCCGGTGGGCGGTCGGGCGGTGCGGTCGTACGTACGAAAGGGGTGGTGCGGGTACGTCGGCCGGGGCTCGCTACGGCGCGGTCCCCGTGCGCCATCGCATGCCGTTGACCTGACCGGGTTCGTCACCGATCACGTACCGCACGCGCCGGCCGTGCACCCGGCGCGCGGGGGCGCGGCAGCCGCGGGGGCGGCAGCCGCGCGCCAGCGGCGCGTGCGGGTCCCGGGCAGCCGTCACCGCGGCCGGGCGCAGGCCCGGCCGGGTGCGGAGCGCGGAACGGTCGGCGGTCACGGGTCGGGTCAGCCCCGTCCGTGCCGGAGCGCGGGGTGCGCACCCGCGGCGACCAGGTCGGCCACGGCGGCCCGCGGGTCGCGGCCGGTGACCAGGGATTCGCCGACGAGCACGGCGTCGGCACCCGCGTTCGCGTAGGCGATGAGGTCGTGCGGGCCGCGGACACCGGACTCGGCGACCTTGACGATGCCGGCCGGGATCTCGGGGGCGACGCGCTCGAAGGTGGAGCGGTCGACCTTGAGGTCCTTCAGGTTGCGCGCGTTGACACCGATGATCTTCGCTCCGGCGTCGACGGCACGCTCCGCCTCCTCCTCGTCGTGCGCCTCGACCAACGGCGTCAGGCCGATGGACTCGGCGCGCTCGATGAGGGAGACGAGGGCCTCCTGGTCGAGGGCGGCGACGATCAGCAGGGCGAGGTCCGCGCCGTAGGCGCGTGCCTCCCAGAGCTGGTACGAGGTGACGATGAAGTCCTTGCGCAGGATCGGGATGTCGACCTTCGCGCGGACGGCCTCCAGGTCGGCGAGCGATCCGCCGAAGCGGCGCTGCTCGGTCAGGACGGAGATGACGGACGCACCGCCGGCCTCGTAGTCCGCGGCGAGCGCGGCCGGGTCGGCGATAGCGGCCAGGGCCCCCTTGGAGGGGCTGGAGCGCTTTACCTCGCAGATGACGGTCACGCCCTCGCCGCGCAGGGCGGCGACTCCGTCCTTGGCCGCGGGAGCGCGCGCCGCGCGTTCCTTGAGCTCGTCGAGGCTGACGCGCGCCTGCCGCTCTGCGAGGTCGGCGCGGACGCCGTCGATGATCTCGTCGAGCACACTCACGCGAGCGGCCCCCTTCCGGGACGGTGACAAGGGAACAGGATCAGCCATCTCGATGGTATCCGCAGGATGGCCGTGGGCTCGCATCCGGCCGACGAATGTCCCACTACCTGGGCATTCATGGCGCCAGTACCGATCCGAACGGCAGGTTCCGGACGATCGTGAAGGTCAGCAGGACCGCCCCGATCGCCCACCAGTGGACCGGCGTCAGACGGATCCGCAGGGGCAGCCCTCTGCTCGCGCGGACCATCCAGACCACCCAGACGACGGCGAAGATCCCGTAGCCGACGACGGCGGGTGCGTTGGAGCCGAGAGCGGCGACGATGTCACCGTGGGCGACGGCGTGGGCGCTGCGCAGCCCGCCGCAGCCGGGGCAGTACAGGCCGGTCAGCCGGAACATCGGGCAGACCGGGTAGTGACCCGGCTGGTTGGGGTCGACGGCGCCCACGTAGCCGAAGGCCGCGAGGACGGCGGCCATGGAGGCCACGGGGGAGGCGAGCCGCCGGAGGCGTGACGCGGGTACGGGCGTCGGCGGGAAGGCCGGCGCGTGCGCTCCGGGTACGGGGACCGGCGCCGGCTGGCGGCCGGAGGGGCCCGGTGCGGCTGCGGGGGAAGGCGAGGCGTCCACGGGGTGATTGTCCCTGCTGACGCGTGGAGGCGCAGCCCGGGGTCGGGCCGCGCCTCCGCGTGATGATCCGGACCGGGGTCAGGAGGACGTCTGGGCCTGTCCGGCGCGTGCCCGCGCGGCGGCCAGCTCGGCAGACTCCTTCGGCATTCCCAGGCCGGCGGCCTTCATCGCGAGACCGACGATCCCGCCGACGAGGACGACCGCGATACCGGCCCAGAAGCCGAGCGGGTTGGCCGCGACCATGAAGACGCCTGCGATGCAGAAGCCGATGAACGAGATGATGACACCGGTCCAGGCGGCCGGGGTGTGTCCGTGGCTGCTGCCCGCCATGAGTTGCTCCTCGTTGGTGTTGCGCTGTGGGTATCGCTGTGTCGCTGTCCGCAGAGCTGTGGCGCCGTGGTGCCGCTCTGCGGAGCGCTGACCACCATTGTCCCGTACGGACGGGTACGGCGTGAGCTGGGGGTCGTACCCGGGGCGTGTCCCGCCGGTCACGCCCCGCCGCATCAGTGCGTCGGGTCCTCGCCCCGGTCCAGGGCCTTCCACAGGTCCTCGGGCCGGTCCGGGTCCGGGGCGGTGCGGGGGGCCCTGCGGGGGCGCGGGGTGCCGTCGCGCTCGTACCGTCCCGACATGGTCGGCCAGAGCTTCCCGTACCGCAGGGCGAGCAGCCCGGCGAGGAGGATCAGCAGGCCGCCGGCGGCGGTGACGTACGGCCACGGGGTGTGGCTGAGGGCGCCGATGGTGGCGGAGGTGTTTCCGGTGGTCTCGGCCGCCTTCTCGTCGAGGGCCGCGCTGTCGGATGCGCCGAGGCAGGCGCTGAGCCCGGCACCGAGGCCGCTGAGGGCGAGGAGCCCGGCGACGAGGAGCCGGCCGGCGCTGCGGACGGCGAAGACGGCGACGAGGGCGGCCAGACCGACGATGGCGAGGGCCGCCGGAAGTCCGGTGACGTCCTGTCCGTCGGCGGTCAACGGCAGGAAGCCGCCGCCGACGGCCGCCTTGCCCTCGGCCCAGGTCTGGCCGGAGGCGAGGAGTACGACGGCGGCGCCGACCGCCCCGAGAAGCAGGCCGGCTGCCAGGCTGCGGCGGCTTCCCGTGGCGTCGGGCGCGGAGGCGGCTTGGGCACGGGGCTGGGGTACGGGGACAGCACTCACGTACTCCACTATCCCTTACCGCCTCAGTGTGCGTGGAGGCGGTTGGCGGTATGCACCGCGCGGAGGACGGCGGCGGCCTTGTTGCGGCATTCGGTGTCCTCGGACCGGGGGTCGGAGTCGGCGACGATTCCCGCTCCGGCCTGGACGTACGCCGTGCCGTCGCGGAGCAGCGCGGTACGGATCGCGATCGCGGTGTCGGAGTCCCCGGCGAAGTCGAGGTAGCCGACGCAGCCTCCGTACAGGCCGCGGCGGGTGGGTTCGAGTTCCTCGATGATCTGCATGGCGCGGGGCTTGGGGGCGCCGGAGAGGGTGCCGGCCGGGAAGCAGGCGGTGAGTACGTCGAAGGCGGTACGGCCTTCGGCGACGCGGCCGGTGACGGTGGAGACGATGTGCATCACGTGCGAGTACCGCTCGATCGACATGAAGTCGACGACCTCGACGCTGCCGGGCACACAGACCCGTCCCAGGTCGTTGCGGCCGAGGTCGACGAGCATCAGGTGCTCAGCGCGTTCCTTCGGGTCGGCGAGGAGTTCGTCGGCGAGGGCCTGGTCCTCCTGCGGGGTGGCGCCGCGGTGCCGGGTCCCGGCGATCGGATGGACCATGGCGCGGCCGTCCTCGACCTTGACCAGGGCTTCGGGGCTGGAGCCCGCGACGTCGAAGCCGTCGAACCGGAAGAGGTACATGTACGGCGAAGGGTTGGTGGCCCGCAGCACCCGGTAGACGTCCAGTGCGCTCGCCGTGCACGGCGTCTCGAAGCGCTGCGAGGGGACGACCTGGAAGGCCTCACCGGCCCTGATGCGCTCCTTCACGTCCTCGACGGCGTCCTGGAACGCCTGGCCGCCCCAGAGCGCGGTGTACGGCGGGAGTTCGGACGGCGGCAGGGTCGCCGGGGCGCTCTCGACCGGACGGGAGAGGTCCGCCTCCATGGCGTCGAGCCGGGCGACGGCGTCGGCGTACGCCTCGTCGACCCCGGTCTCCAGGTCGTTGTGGTTGATCGCGTTGGCGATCAGCAGGACGCTGCCGTCCCAGTGGTCGAGGACCGCCAGGTCCGAGGTGAGCAGCATGGTCAGCTCGGGGAGCCGCAGGTCGTCGCCGCCGTGCTCACCGATCCGCTCCAGCCTGCGCACGATGTCGTAACCCAGATAGCCGACCATGCCGCCGGTGAACGGCGGCATGCCGGAGTGCAGGTCGCGCGGGGTGTGCAGGGCCTCGATGGTCGCGCGCAGGGCGTCCAGCGGATCCCCGTCGACGGGGACGCCGACGGGCGGGGTGCCGAGCCAGTGCGCCTGCCCGTCGCGGACGGTGAGGGTGGCGGCGCTGCGGACGCCGATGAAGGAGTAGCGGGACCAGGTGCGGCCGTTCTCCGCGGATTCGAGGAGGAACGTGCCGGTGCGCTCGCCCGCCAGTCTGCGGTAGAGCGCGACCGGGGTGTCGCCGTCCGCGAGGAGCCGGCGGCTGACGGGGATGACGCGCCGGTCGGCGGCCAGCTTGCGGAAGGTCTCAAGATCCATGGCGGCTGACCCTACTGCCCGAGCGGGAGTACGTCGGCGTCGAAGCAGGTCCGGTCGCCGGTGTGGCAGGCGGCACCCGTCTGGTCGACCTTGACCAGGACGGTGTCCGCGTCGCAGTCGAGGGCGACGGACTTGACCAGCTGGGTGTGGCCGGAGGTGTCGCCCTTGACCCAGTACTCCTGGCGGCTGCGCGACCAGTAGGTGCAGCGGCCGGTGGTCAGGGTGCGGTGCAGGGCCTCGTCGTCCATCCAGCCGAGCATCAGCACCTCGCCGGTGTCGTACTGCTGGGCGATGGCCGGGACCAGTCCGTCGGCGCCGCGCTTGAGGCGGGCGGCGACGGCGGGGTCCAGGTTGCTGGCGGGCGGGGTGCTGGGCGCGGGCGTACTGGTCATGGACTCCATTGTGCCGTGGCCGCGGGGGCGGTTCCGGCGGGCGTCCACTGGGCGGACCGCGCGACCCGGCCTTACGCTGGCGGGCATGTCGACCCATGCGAAGCGCGAACGACTTCTGCTTGCCGACCTGTTGGAGGCGGCGGGCCCCGAGGCCGCTACCCTGTGCCGGGGCTGGACGACCCGGGACCTGGCCGCCCATGTGGTGGTACGCGAACGGCGTCCCGACGCGGCGGCCGGGGTGCTGCTGGGACCGCTGAAGAACCGGCTCCAACGGGTGCAGGCCGAATTCGCCGCGAAGCCGTACGAGGAACTCATTCAGCTGATCCGTACGGGGCCGCCCCGGATGTCGCCGTTCGGGGTGAAGCAGCTGGACGAGGCGGCCAACACCGTGGAGTTCTACATCCACGCGGAGGACGTGCGCCGGGCGCAGCCCGACTGGTCGCAGCGGGAGCTGGACCCGGTCTTCGCCGACGCGCTCTGGTCCCGCATGGAGAAGGCGGCGCGGCTGATGGGGCGCAAGGCGCCGGTGGGGCTGGTGCTGCGCCGTCCGGACGGGCAGACGGCGGTGGCGCACAAGGGCACTCCGGTGGTGACGGTCACCGGTGAGCCGGGAGAACTGCTGCTGTTCGCGTCCGGACGGCAGGACGCGGCGCGGGTGGAGGTCGAGGGCGACAAGGAGGCGGTGGTCCGGGTGACCAAGGCCGAGCTGGGGATGTAGCGCGGGCGGAACGGCCGCCGGCGCCGGGATTGCGCGCCGCGCGAGCACGGTGGGTCCGGCGGCCCCGGCGCGAGGCCCGCAGGCCGGGTCCGCGCCGCCGGCCGCGAGCGCGGCCGGGTCAGCCGCCCAGCAGGCGGCGGGCTGCGAGGGCGAGGGCGATCTCCACCGCGTCGGACGGCCGGGTCAGGCAGCGCCCCGTCAGCTGCTCGAAGCGGCGCAACCGGTTGAGAACGGTGTTGCGGTGGCAGTACAGGCGGGCACCGGCGCGCTGCGCCGACCCGTCGGAGTCGAGCCATGCCGTGAGCGTCCCGATGAGCACGTCCCGGTCGGCCGGGTCGAGCCGGTCCAGCGGCCCCAGCACCCGGTCCGCGAGAGCCGCGCCGAGCCCCGGGGACGACACGACGAGTGCGGCGGGCAGCTGTTCGTCGAGCAGGACGACGCCCCCGTCGGCCGGGCAGGCCCGCAGGGCGGTCTCGGCGAGCCGCCGGGCGTCACCGACGGCGGCCAGCCCCTCGACGACGGAACTGATTCCGATCCGGGCACCGGGCGGGGCCGTCAACCCGGCGGCCAGCGCGGCGAGTCCGGTGTCGCCGGACACCGGCCCGGCGACGGTCGGCGTGACAGGTTCCGCCGGTTCCGTCGGCACCGACCGCCCGAGCGGTACGGCTGCCTCGGACGGCGGGACGGACGGTCGGCCCGGCCCCGATGTCAGCGGCAGCACGGCGAACTCGGTGTCCGCGCCCGGGTGCCAGAGCGCGTCGGTGCCCGCGGGCAGCGTCACCGCCGGACGGACCGTGCCGTGCGGGGCGCGGCGCGGTGCGGTGATCGCCAGTACCGCGTACCGGCCGTTCTCCGGCATCCCGAGCATCGCGGCGGCGTCGGGCAGTTCGGCGATCTGGACCGTGCCGTCCAGCAGCGCGGCCACCATCAGGCGCTGGCGGTTCTCGCGGCGCCAGGCCAGCCGGTGTTCCGTCCGCCGGTAGGCGTCGGCGACGATCCCGCAGTGCTCGTCAACGAAGTTCCATACGTCCGCGGCGACATGGACGAGCAGCCGGACGTCCTCCGGGTGGCAGCGGGCGGTCTCGTCGACGAGCCCCTGCCACACCATCGCGCCGCCCATCCGGAAGGCGTGCAGCACCGCGTCGAGCGGCAGCCCCTGCTCGGCCCGCGTCTCACCGATCCGCCGGGAGGTGCGGTGGGCGGCCTCCCGGAACTCCCGGGGCTGGATGAGCGAACCCACGCTGTGCCGCAGCGAGTTGTGCACCTCCTGCCAGATCTCCGCCGCGTCGGCGTCGATCGCCGTGCGGTAGGCGGGTTCCCGTTCGCGCAGCGCCTCGACGAGCCGGTCGGTGAGCTGTGGCAGCGCCTCGACCAGCACCCGGGCGGCCCGGTGCAGCACGGCGACGGCGTCGCGGTCGGCCAGCGAACGGAAGCGGCGCGGCGCCGGAGCGGCCGGGGGCGGCCCGTGCACCGCCCTGACCCGTGAACGTACGACCTGTGGCATGGCGGCCTCCACCGGGATTCGGCCGGCTCCGGTTCGCCCGGGCCCGGCGTGGGGCATGAGCGCACCGAATGATCCTGACGTCCGCAGAATGACATACCGCCCAGTCGGTACCTAGGGGTCTGCGTGGTTCTTCTCATCACGGTCCTGCAACTCCCGCCGCCGAAAAGGGAATCGGAGGGAATCCGAAGGGCGCGGGAGGCACCGGGGACGGGTCGAGGGCCGCTACCGGTTGAGCAGTCCGGCGAGCTCGGTCCGGGACCGTACGCCCAACGCCGCGAAGACATTGCGCAGATGGTGGTCGACCGTCCGCGGGCTCACAGACAGCCGGGCCGCCACCTCACGGTTGGTCGCCCCCTCCGCCACACAGCGGGCGATCCGCTGCTGCTGCGGGGTCAGCGCGGCGAGCACTGGCGCGTCACCGGCCCCGGCCGGCCCGTCCACCGACGCCCCGGCAGCGCGCAGTTCACCCGCGGCGCGGTCCGCCCGGGCCCGTGCCCCGCACCGCTCGAACGCGACCAGGGCGTCCCGCAGCGGCCCGCGTGCCTCCCTGGTGCGGCGGCGACGGCGCAGCCACTGCCCGTACAGCAACTGGGTCCGGGCACGTTCGAAGTCGCCGGCCGCCCGGTCGTGGTGGGCGAGCGCCTCCTCGTAGCGCGCGGCCGCTTCCGCCGGCGGTGCCAGCAGGGCCCGGCATCAGTGCGGTGCCCGGAGCGGCGGCGGAGACCGTGGCGGCCAGAAGTCCCTTGAGGATGCGGGAGCGGCTCCGGGAGACCCGGTGGCGCGGGGCGGTGTCGCCGGAGGGGAGGTACTGCTGCACGAGGGGGGTCCTCTCGGTCGTGGCGGACCGCGCCGGGCAGGACCGAGAGCCCGTCGTCACCTGGGGCCTGCGGGGTGCACCGTGCGGAACCGCCGTTGTCTTCGGCGGTCGCCACTCTTGCGGTGCACCCCGGTGGCACACATCGGCGAGTTCACCGGTCTTCGCGGCCGGCTCCCCCGCCGGGAACGTCAGCGGACCGGGTGTCCGGCCTCCCGCAGAGCGCCCTTGACCTCGGAGATCCGCAGATCGCCGAAGTGGAAGACGGACGCGGCGAGCACCGCGTCGGCACCTGCCGCGATGGCCGGGGCGAAGTCCGCGAGCCGGCCGGCGCCACCGGAGGCGATCACGGGCACGGTCACATGGGTCCGTACCGCCGCGATCATCTCGGTGTCGTAGCCGTCCTTCGTGCCGTCGGCGTCCATCGAGTTGAGCAGGATCTCGCCCGCACCCAGCTCGGCGGCCCGGTGCGCCCATTCGACGGCGTCGATGCCGGTGCCCTTGCGGCCGCCGTGCGTGGTGACCTCGAAGGTGCCCTCAGGGGTGCGCCGGGCGTCCACGGACAGCACGAGGACCTGCCGGCCGAAGCGTTCGGCGATCTCCCGGATGAGTTCCGGGCGGGCGATGGCCGCGGTGTTGACGCCGACCTTGTCGGCACCGGCCCGCAGCAGCTTGTCGACGTCGTCGGCGGTACGGACGCCGCCGCCGACGGTGAGCGGGATGAAGACCTGCTCGGCGGTGCGGCGCACCACGTCGTAGGTCGTCTCCCGGTCGCCGCTCGATGCGGTGATGTCGAGGAAGGTCAGCTCGTCGGCGCCTTCGGCGTCGTACAGCTTGGCCATCTCGACGGGGTCGCCCGCGTCGCGCAGGTTCTGGAAGTTGACGCCCTTGACGACCCGGCCCTTGTCGACGTCCAGGCACGGGATGACACGTACCGCGAGACTCATCGCGCACCTGCCCGGTAGGCCTCGATCTCGACCTCGACGACCAGGCTGGGGTCGACGAAACCAGACACGATGATCATGGAAGCGGCGGGACGGACGTCGTCGAACAACTCCTTGTGGGCACGGCCGACCTCGTCGACGTCCCGGGCGTGCGTGATGTACATCCGGGTGCGGACGACGTCCTCACGGCCCAGACCCACCTGCTTCAGCGCGTCGAAGGCGACGTTGAACGAGGTGACGGCCTGCTCGTACGGACCGCCCGCGGAGATCTGTCCACCCACCACCGACGTGCAGCCGGCGACCAGGACCAGTCCGTTCGGGAGTTCCACCGCACGCGAGTAGCCGAACTTCTCCTCCCAGGGGGCTCCGGAGAAGATGCGGTTGACGGAGGCGGTCATCCGGAGACCACCTGAAGCGCCTCTTCGAGGGTGAACGCCTTCGCGTACAGCGCCTTGCCGACGATCGCACCCTCGACGCCGTCCGGCACGAGCGAGGCGATCGCCCGCAGGTCGTCCAGCGAGGAGACGCCGCCGGAGGCGACCACGGGCTTGTCGGTGGCGGCGCAGACGTTCTTCAGGAGTTCCAGGTTGGGACCCTGGAGCGTGCCGTCCTTGGCGATGTCGGTGACGACGTAGCGGGCGCAGCCCTCGGAGTCGAGGCGGGCGAGCGTCTCGTAGAGGTCACCGCCGTCGCGGGTCCAGCCGCGTCCGCGGAGCGTCGTGCCGCGGACGTCGAGACCGACGGCGATCTTGTCGCCGTGCTCGGCGATGACCTTGGCGACCCACTCGGGGGTCTCCAGGGCGGCGGTGCCGAGGTTGACGCGGGTGCAGCCGGTGGCGAGGGCAGCGGCGAGCGAGGCGTCGTCACGGATTCCGCCGGACAGCTCGACCTTGATGTCCATGGAGCGGGCGACCTCGGCGATCTGCGCCCGGTTGTCGCCGGTGCCGAACGCGGCGTCCAGGTCGACGAGATGCAGCCATTCGGCACCCGCCCGCTGCCAGGCGAGGGCGGCCTGCAGGGGGTCTCCGTACGAGGTCTCGGAGCCGGACTCGCCGTGCACGAGGCGGACGGCCTGGCCGTCGCGGACGTCGACGGCGGGGAGGAGCTCAAGCGTGGTGGACATCAGAGTGTTCCGATCCAGTTGGTCAGCAGCTGGGCGCCGGCATCGCCGGACTTCTCGGGGTGGAACTGGGTGGCCCACAGGGCGCCGTTCTCCACGGCGGCGACGAACGGCTCGCCGTGGGTGGCCCAGGTGACCCGGGGGGCACGGATCTTCGGGTTGGTGACTTCGAGGGTCCAGTCGTGCACCGCGTACGAGTGCACGAAGTAGTACCGGTCGTCGGGGCCGAGGCCGGCGAAGAGCTCGGAGTCCTCGGGGGCCTGCACGGTGTTCCAGCCCATGTGCGGCACGACCGGCGCCTGCAGCGGGGTGACGGTGCCGGGCCACTCGTCGAGGCCCTCCGTCTCCACACCGTGCTCGATGCCGCGCTCGAAGAGGATCTGCATGCCCACGCAGATGCCCATGACGGGCCGGCCGCCGGCGAGCCTGCGGCCGATGACCCATTCGCCGCGGGCCTTCTTCAACCCCTCCATGCAGGCGGAGAACGCGCCGACGCCGGGCACCAGCAGCCCGTCGGCGTTCATCGCCCGGTCGAAGTCACGGGTGATCTCGACGTCCGCGCCGACGTGGGCGAGGGCGCGCTCGGCGGAACGGATGTTGCCGAAGCCGTAGTCGAAGACGACGACCTTCTTCTTCTCACTCACAGCCGCTCCTCAGCTCCACAGTCCCTGGATCCGCATGACGCCTGCCACCAGGCACATCACGGATGCGATCCCGAGGAGCAGGATGAAGCCCTTGGGCATCTTCTGCTTCGAGAAGGAGTAGACGCCGCCGGCCAGGAAGAGGCCGAGGACGATCAGGACGGAGTTGAGGCCGGTCACAGGGCACCCTTGGTGGAAGGAAGGATTCCGGCGGCGCGCGGGTCGTGCTCGCAGGCGTACCGCAGGGCGCGGGCGAGCGCCTTGAACTGGCACTCCACGATGTGGTGGGCGTTGCGGCCGTACGGGACGTGGACGTGCAGGGCGATCTGCGCCTGGGCGACGAAGGACTCCAGGATGTGCCGGGTCATCGTCGTGTCGTACGAGCCGATCATCGGCGCGATGTTCTCCGGCTCGGTGTGCACCAGGTAGGGGCGGCCGGAGAGGTCGACGGTGACCTGGGCGAGCGACTCGTCCAGGGGCACGGTGCAGTTGCCGAAGCGGTAGATGCCGACCTTGTCGCCGAGCGCCTGCTTGAAGGCGGCACCCAGGGCGAGGGCGGTGTCCTCGATGGTGTGGTGCGTGTCGATGTGCAGGTCGCCCTCGGTCTTGACCGTGAGGTCGAAGAGGCCGTGGCGGCCGAGCTGGTCGAGCATGTGGTCGTAGAAGCCGACCCCGGTCGACACATCGACCTTTCCGGTGCCGTCGAGGTTGACCTCGACGAGGACCGATGTCTCCTTGGTGGTGCGTTCCACGCGGCCTACGCGGGGGCTCATGCGTCGTGCTCCTTCTTGAGTTCGCGTACCGCAGCGAGGAACGCGTCGTTCTCTTCCGGGGTTCCTGCGGAGACCCGCAGCCATCCCGGTACGCCGTTGTCCCGGACCAGGACGCCCCGGTCGAGGATCTGCTGCCAGGCGGTGTGGCTGTCGGCGAAGCGTCCGAACTGGACGAAGTTGGCGTCCGAGTCGGTCACGTCGAAGCCGAGTGCGCGCAGCTCGGTGACGATCCGGTCGCGCTCGCTCTTGAGCTGCGCGACGTATCCGAGGAGCGTGTCGGTGTGCTCCAGGGCGGCGAGCGCGGTGGCCTGGGTGACGGACGACAGGTGGTACGGCAGCCGCACCAGCTGGACGGCGTCCACCACGGCCGGGTCGGCGGCGAGGTAGCCGAGCCGCAGACCGGCGGCGCCGAACGCCTTCGACATGGTGCGCGAGAGCACCAGGTTCGGCCGGCCCTCGATCAGCGGGAGCAGCGAGGGGTGGTGGCTGAATTCGCCGTACGCCTCGTCGACGACGACCATCGAGGGCCCGGCGGCCTGGGCCGCGTCGTACAGCGCGAGGACGGTGTCGGCTTCGACGGCGGTGCCGGTGGGGTTGTTGGGCGAGGTGATGAAGACGACGTCCGGCCGGTGCTCGGCGATGGCCTCGCGGGCCGCCGCGACATCGATCGTGAAGTCGTCGTTGCGCGGTCCGGAGATCCACCCGGTGCCGGTGCCCCGGGCGATGAGGGCGTGCATCGAGTACGAGGGCTCGAAGCCGATGGCCGTGCGACCCGGTCCGCCGAAGGTCTGCAGCAGCTGCTGCAGCACCTCGTTGGAGCCGTTGGCCGCCCAGACGTTGGCGAGGGCGACCTCGTGCCCGGCGGTGCGGGTGAGGTAGCGGGCCAGCTCGGTCCGGAGCTCGACGGCGTCCCGGTCGGGGTAGCGGTTGAGGTCGCGGGCGGCCTCGCGGACGCGTTCGGCGATCCGGTCGACGAGTGCCTCGGGGAGCGGGTACGGGTTCTCGTTGGTGTTGAGCCGTACGGCCACGTCGAGCTGGGGCGCGCCGTACGGGGACTGCCCGCGGAGCTCGTCCCGGATCGGCAGGTCGTCGATACGGGTGGTGCTGCTGTTCGTCACTGCTGCGGAACCTTCCAGCCGAACCGGGCCTTGAGTGCGGCGCCGTGGGCGGGGAGGTCCTCCGCCTCGGCGAGGGTCACGACGTGATGGGTGACCTCGGCGAGTGCGTCGCGCGTGTAGTCGACGATGTGGATGCCACGCAGGAAGGACTGCACGGAGAGTCCCGAGGAGTGGCAGGCGCACCCGCCGGTGGGCAGTACGTGGTTGGAGCCGGCGCAGTAGTCGCCGAGCGAGACCGGGGCCCACGGCCCGACGAAGATCGCTCCGGCGTTGCGGACCCGGTCGGCGACGGCGGCGGCGTCGGCGGTCTGGATCTCCAGGTGCTCGGCGGCGTATGCGTCGACGACCTTGAGGCCGTCCTCCATGTCGTTGACCAGGACGATCGCGGACTGGCGGCCGCCGAGCGCGGGCTCGATCCGGTCGGTGACGTGCTTGGTCGCGGCGACCTGCGGCTTCAGCTCGGCCTCGGTGGCGGCGGCCAGCTCCTCGGAGTCGGTGACGAGGACCGCGGCTGCCATCGGGTCGTGCTCGGCCTGGCTGATCAGGTCGGCAGCGACGTGCACCGGGTCGGCGGTGGAGTCGGCGAGGATCGCGATCTCGGTGGGCCCGGCCTCGGCGTCGATGCCGATGCGGCCCTTGAGGAGCCGCTTGGCCGCGGCGACGTAGATGTTGCCGGGGCCGGTGACGAGGTCGACCGGGAGACAGTCGGCCGTTCCGTACGCAAACATCGCGACGGCCTGTGCGCCGCCGGCCGCGTACACCTCGTCGACGCCGAGCAGGGCGCAGGCGGCGAGGATGGTGGGGTGCGGCAGGCCGCCGAACTCCTTCTGCGGCGGGGAGGCGACGGCGATGCCCTCGACGCCCGCCTCCTGGGCCGGCACGACGTTCATGACCACGGAGGACGGGTAGACGGAGCGTCCGCCCGGCACGTACAGCCCGACGCGCTCGACCGGCACCCACTTCTCGGTGACCGTGCCGCCGGGAACGACCTGGGTGGTGTGCGTGGTGCGGCGCTGCTCGTGGTGGACGAGGCGGGCACGGCGGATCGACTCCTCGAGGGCGGCGCGCACGGCGGGATCGAGCCGTTCCAGCGCCTCGGCGACGGCCCGGCCAGGGACCCGGATCGAGTCGATCCGTACGCCGTCGAACTTCTCCCCCCACTCGATCACTGCCGCGGAGCCACGATGGCGTACGTCCTCGCAGATGGGACGCACCGTCTCCAGTGCGGCTTCCACGTCGAACTCGGCTCGGGGCAGCAGGTCGCGCAGGTCGCCGCCCTCGGGGAGGGCCTTACCGCGCAGATCGATTCGAGAGATCACACCGCAATTCTCTCAGACCGCCTACGGCGCCGGTCCGCCCGTATCACCGACTGATACTTACCCCGGCGTCCCGGCCGTCCCGGCCGACCACTCCCGGCCACTGCTGACCATCGGTGTTCACCTCGTCACGCTGAGGGAACACAGAGGGAATAACGACTGCAAGCGGAAGGGGCCCCGGTGACCGAACCGCAGGACGGTGGCATTCCGGACAGTCTCAGCGCGGCGGAAGCGGGTATGTGGCGGGCGTTCCGGAGCGGCAGCACCTACGATCTGCGCGCCCGCGATCCGGTGCGGGACGATCCGTTCGCGCCGGCGGTCTGGGGCGCCGAGCGCAGTGTGGACGCGCGGGTCCTCGCCCGGCTGCTGTTGAGCGGGCCGCCCGCGCGACCCGGCCGGGTCGCGGCACTGAAGCTCCGGGGCGTGCGGATCACCGGGACACTCGATCTCGCGGGCGGGCGTGTCGCGCCGTACGTGGAGCTGACGGGCTGCCGTTTCGAGCAGGAGGTGGTGCTGCCCGAGTGTCACTTCACGACGTTGCGGATGGTCGGGTGCGCCATGCCGCGGCTGGAGGCGGCCCGGCTGCACACCGAGGGTGACCTGCATCTGCCGCGCTGCCGCATCACCCGCGGGATCCGGCTCACCGACGCCCACATCGGCACCGATCTGCTGCTCAATCAGATCGAGCTGGGTTCCGACCGGCAGGGCCGCGCCCTGGCCGGGGACGGGCTGACGGTCGCCCAGGACCTGCAGGCGGAGATGGTCGAGGCGCGCGGCGAGCTGAGTCTGCGTGGCGCGAAGGTGGGCGGTTCGCTGAGCCTGCGCGGCAGCCGGCTGCGGGCCGGGCGGGGACGGCGCGCGCTGAACGCCCCGCAGCTGACGGTGGAGCGGACGCTGTACATGTCCGAGGCGTGGGTCAGCGTCGACACGGGCAACCAGGGCACGACTCCCCCGTACGGCATCGTCATGGCCCCGACCCCGGCGCACGGCACCCGGTCGCAGATCTTCGAGTGCCGCGGCGGGGTGCGGCTGGACGACGGGCGGTTCGGCGACGCGGTCGACCTGCACCGGGCCAGATTCGTGCTGGCGCCCAGCGAGGAGCTGTCGCTGCGCCGGATCGTCGTCCCCGAACTGCGGTTCAACGCGGAACGCCCGGAGGAGGGCCGGGTGGTGCTGAACGGCGCGAGGGTCGTCACCCTGATCGACGTGTCGACCAGCTGGCCCGGGCCCGGGGGCCTCGCGATGGGTGGTTTCGTGTACGAGAACCTGGTCCCGTACGGGCACTTCCCGCTCTCCCGGCGCCTGGAGTGGCTGGCGGCGGCGACCCCGGAGTACGTGCCGGAGCCGTACGAACGGCTGGCGGCGGTGCTGCGCAACTGCGGGGAGGACGCGGACGCCCGCGAGGTGCTCCTCGCGAAGCAGCGCCGACGGCGCGAGACCTTGCCGCCGGCCGCGAAGCTGTGGGGGATTCTGCAGGACTGGACGGTGGCGTACGGCTACCGGCCGGGGCGGGCCGCGGTGTGGATGGCGGTGCTGTGGGCGGCCGGAACGGTGGCCTTCACGCAGTACGAACCGGCGCCGATCAAGCGGGACGAGCATCCGGAGTGGAACGCGGCGCTGTACGCGCTGGATCTGCTGGTGCCGGTGATCAACCTCGGGCAGGACGGGTACTGGCGGCTGGAGAACGGCTGGCAGTGGGTGGCGGCAGCCCTGGTGCTGCTGGGCTGGATACTGGCCACGACGGTGGCGGCGGGCGCTTCCCGGCTGCTGCGCCGCGGCTGACCGGACAGGGCCTGGACCGGAGGCGGACCGCCCCGGGCGGCTGTGCCCGGACCGGCGTCCGGGCGGCCGGCCGCGCTTCGCCCAAGACATCTGCGCCGAGGAGCGGGGCGGCAGGATCAAGCCAGATTCCACCATTTCCTTTACCCTTAATTGACCCTTCCCAGGGCAACCCATGTACTCGGCACCAAAGCTTCACAGCACCCCTCTGGCGCGGTCTCCACCAGCGCTTTTCAATGGTCTGCACCATGCCATTCCTTCGCGCTCTGCTCCGTACCGCGCGCATGATCCGGTACTCGCCGCAGCTGTCCACCGGGCTGCCGGCGGACCATGCGGTGCTGCTCGACGCCCCCGACGAACGGCTCTCCCCCGCGCTCGTCGCCGCCGCGCTCGGGGAGTACGAACCGGCCGCCAAGCTCCTTGCCACCACCCGGGACTCTGCCGAGTGGGAGGACCGGGACCGGTATCTCGGCCGCCTCGTCACCTTCGCCCGTCACCGGGACGGCTGGCTGGACGACTGGCTCGCCGCCGCGCCGCACGATCCGGACGCGCTGCTCGTCAAGGCCGAGCTGGCGGTGCGCCGGGCCTGGGAGTCGCCCGCCCGCGCCGAACGGCTGCGCGACGTGGCGCCCCTGATCACCGCCGCGGCCGAGAGCGACCCGCGCGACCCGGTGCCCTGGCGGCTCGCGCTCGACCACGCCCGCGGCGCCCATGCCTCGCACACCGCGTTCGAGGCGCTGTGGGAGCAGGCGATACGGCGCTCCTCGCACCACTACGGCTGCCATGTCGCGGCGCTGAAGTACCTCTCGGCCGCCTGGTACGGCTCGCACCGCGAGTGCTTCGACTTCGCCGAGCGGGCCGCCGAGGACTCACTGCCCAGCTCGCTGGTGCAGGCGCTGCCGGTGCGGGCGGCGTTCGCCCTGCTGATCGCCGGCCCGGACGTGCCGACGACATCGGTGATGCAGGAACGTATCGACGCGGCCGCGGATCTGGCGATCACCCTGTCCGCCGCGTACGGACCGAGCGATCCGTGGCCGGCCGAGGTCCGCAATCTGCTCGCGTACGTGCTGGTCGTCCGCGGGCGCTGGGACGAGGCGCTGGAACAGTTCCGGCTGATCGGCACGCACGCGACGTCGTTTCCGTGGTCGATGGTGTCCGACGACCCGCTCGGCCAGTTCCTCGATGCGCGGGACGGTGCTCGACTTCAGGTGGCATCCGGAACGCCTTTGCGCTCCCGGGCCGACCGCGGTGGGTCGCGCGGCCATTACGCTTGAGCGTTGTGACCACCGCTCGCCTGCCCCTCTTCCCGCTGAACGCGGTGCTGTTCCCCGGCCTCGTGCTGCCGCTCAACGTCTTCGAGGAGCGGTATCGCGCCATGATGCGCGAGCTGCTGAAGACCGATGAGGACGAACCGCGCCGCTTCGCCGTGGTGGCGATCCGCGACGGCCGCGAGATCGCCCCGACCGCCGCCGGAATGCCGGACACCATCACCGCGACCGCCGCCGAACGCGGTCCGGCGGACGGCTTCGGCCCTGATCCTGTCCAGACCTTCCACCGGGTCGGCTGCATCGCGGACGCGGCGAAGATCCGGGAGCGGCCGGACGGCAGCTTCGAGGTCCTGGCGACCGGCACCACCCGGGTCAAGCTGCTCTCGGTCGATGCGAGCGGCCCCTACCTGACCGCCGAACTCGAAGAGCTCGACGAGGATCCCGGCGACGAGGCGGGCGCGCTCTCCGAGGGTGTGCTGCGGGCCTTCCGGAGCTACCAGAAGCGGCTGGCCGGCGCGAGTGAGCGTTCCCTGACCACGGGCGCGGACCTGCCGGACGAGCCGTCGGTCGTCTCGTACCTGGTGGCTGCGGCGGCCGTCCTCGACATCCCGTCGAAGCAGCGCCTGCTGCAGGCACCGGACACGGCCACGCGCCTGCGCGAGGAGCTGACCCTGCTGCGCTCGGAGACGGCCGTCATCCGTCACCTGCCGTCCCTGCCCGCGGTGGAACTGACCAGGGCGCCCACTCACCCCAACTGATCCGAGGAACCCGCCCCGTGGCGAAGAAGCCGAAGAAGCAGCAGCAGTCCGGCTCCGGCGGCACCCCCGCGACGGTCGCCCTGACCGCGGCGGGCACGCCCTTCACGACGCATGCCTACGACCACGACCCTGCCTCTCCCTCGTACGGCGAGGAGGCGGCGCAGGCGCTCGGCGTCTCCCCCGACCGGGTCTTCAAGACCCTGGTGGCCGACGTGGACGGGAACCTGACGGTGGCGGTCGTCCCGGTCGCCGGCTCCCTGGACCTGAAGGCGCTGGCCTCGGCGGTGGGCGGCAAGCGGGCCGCGATGGCGGACCCGGCGGCCGCCGAACGCACGACGGGCTACGTACGGGGCGGCATCTCGCCCCTGGGCCAGCGGAAGCGGCTGCCGACGGTGCTGGACGCATCGGCGCAGGCGCACGAGACGATCTGCGTGTCGGCGGGCCGTCGCGGCCTGGAGGTGGAACTCGCCCCGGCGGATCTGGCCTCGCTGACGGGAGCGGTGTTCGCGGCAATCGGCCGGTCCTAGGGGTTTCCGTTCGGACCGGGCCGCATTCCGGGGAGCGGCGCCCGGGACCGGGGCACGCGAGCCGGGCGATCCGGACGGGACGCCCCTGTCCCCGTACCCGCACCTACGGCTTCGTGGGCGGCGCGGGTGTCGTCGGAGGAGCGGGTGTCGTCGGAGGAGCGGGCGCCGCCGGAGGAGCGGGCGCGGGGCCCGAGGGGAATCCGCCTCCCTGGCCCGCGACCGGCCCCCCGGGGACGTGCCAGTTCACCCACTCGGGCTCCGGGTCGCGCGGCCCGAATCCTGCGGTCAGCGCCAGGTGCACGGCCATGGCCGCCAGCGGCCACGCCAGCAGCGCCCCCTTGGCGTGCAGCGCGAGCGGCGCATCGAAGACCACGCCCTTGCCGACCGCACGCGCGTGGGCGACCACGTCCTGCGACGGCCCGAGCCAGACGCCCAGCCTCCAGGCCACCAGCGAGCCGAGCAGGCCGCCCAGGGCGAGCCCGACCACCGACGCGATCCCGCCACGGCGCTGGAACCAGAAGACCAGCGCCGCGGCCACCGCGCCGAAGGCGAGCGCGAGCAGCACGAACGTGCCGTCGCCCCCGATCGCCTCCTCGCCCTCGCTGTCGTTGAGGAAGACCGCCTGGCTGTCGGAGATCAGTGGAACCCGCGGCGCCAGCCACAGCCACAGCAGCCCGAGTCCGACGCCGGCCACCGCCAGCAGGACGGTGACGACGGCCGCCCGTCGTACATCGGCCCGCATGTCGCCCGCCTCCGGATACCCGAGGGACGCTGTGGGGGAACCACCGCCCTTGGGCGGCGTCTGCCAGTGGTCATCGGGCGAGGGCTGGTGAGGCGGCGTCAGAGGTGCGGTCACCGTGCCATCGTGCCAGGCGTCCCTGTGCCACGCCTCACCGGACCGCTGCCCTGCGGTACGCCCAGGTCGCCACGGCCAGCGAGAGGACTCCGACGACGGCGCAGACGGCGAGATCGAGAGCGACGACCGCCCAGTCGGGACGGGCGTCGAACGACCGGGACAGCGCCTCGACCCCGTACGTCGAGGGCAGCAGATCGCGGGCCCAGCCGATCGGCGCGGGCATCCGGTCGGCGGGCAGCACGCCGAGCAGCAGCGCCGCCGACATGCCGAGCTGCCCGAGGAGTGTGGCCAGCTCCTGCCGGGGTGCCAGCAGGCCGAGCGCGGCGCCCAGCCCGGAGAGCGCGGCCCCGGAGAGCGGGATCACCGCGACGAGCACCCACAGGTGGGTCATCGGCAGCTGGAAGAGCACGCTCCCGGTGACCGCGGTGACGATCGTGCCGGGCACGGTGAAGGAGGCGTACGCCCCCGCCGCACCGAGCACCACCGCTGCGGGCGGCACCGGCAGGGTGGCGTAGTGGTCGAGCCCGCCGCTGGCCCGCAGCTGGCCGAAGTACTGGGCGAGCAGATTGAGCGCGACGAACGCGACGACGAGAACGCTGGATCCGGCGACGACGGCCCGCGCCTCGGAGCCGCCGTCGACGACCCCGCGCATCAGGATCATGATTCCGACGGACTGGAAGGTCGCCACGAAGAGCAGCGGGATCCGGGCGACCCTGGCCCGGGACAGCTGGGCGCGGTAGACGGCCGCGAGTGAGGGGAACAGCCGGGCGCGCGGCGCGAGGGGCGCGGCATCGCGGTTCTCGGCGAGCACATCGCCTCCGGGCACCGACTCGGCGCCGGCCACCTCCGCAGAAATGACGCTCGTCACCTGGCACTGCTCCTGTTCGGTCCCTGCCCGGCCATGCATCCGCACCCGTTCCCCCCGGTCACGCCTTCACCAGTCCCTGCTTCGCGTTCCCGCCGAGCGCCAGGTAGACGTCCTCCAGGCTCGGCGTCGCCAGGGTGAAGTCGTCGAGCGCGGCGAACGCGGCCCCGCCGGTCACCGCGGCCACCGCCGCGCGTGCCTCGTCCGGCCCGAGCCGGAGCACCCAGCGGCGGCCGGACTCCTGGGCCGACTCCCGCAGCGCGGCCACCTCGGGGACGTCCAGGGGCGCGCGTTCGCGCCACATCAGCTCGACCCGTACCTCGCCCGCCACCCGTGCCTTGAGCCCGCCCGGCGTGTCGCAGGCGATGACCTTGCCGCGCTCGATGACGGCGACCCGGTCGAGGACGGTCTCGGCCTCGATCACGTTGTGGGTGACCAGCAGCACCGTCGCGCCGTACTCGGCGCGGCGCCGGTCGACAGCGGCCCAGACGGCGCGCCGGGCGACGGGGTCCATACCGGTGGTCGGCTCGTCGAGTACCAGGACCGGCCGTTCCCCGACCAGGGCGGCGGCGAAGCAGGCGAGCCTTCGCTGCCCGCCGGAGAGTTTCTTCAGGGGGCGCGCCGCGAGATCGGTGAGGCCGAGTTCCTCCAGTACGGCGTCGCGCGCCGCGCGGGCCTCCCGGACCGCGAGTCCGCGCAGCCGTCCTGTGGTCTCCGCGGCGAGCGAGACGGTCAGCTCGTCGAGGGCGGTGGACTCCTGCCCGAGGTAACCGATCAGCCGGGAAGCCCGCTCGGGGTGGCGCACGAGATCGTGTCCGAGCATCTCGACACTGCCGGAGTCGGGCCGCATCAGCCCGGTGAGCTGCCGTACCAGGGTGGACTTGCCGGCTCCGTTGGGCCCGAGCAGTCCGAAGATCTCGCCGCGCCCGACCTCGAGAGTGATCCCGTCGGTGGCTCGCACCTCGGGGGTGGCGGGTGCGCCGCGGCGGCCGCGGGCGGCGGGATAGGTCTTGACCAGATCACGCACCGCGCACACGGTGCCGGTCGCCGTCTGCGCCTGTGCTGTGCCCGTACTCACGAGGTACGAGGGTACGGGGTCGGATGCCCCGTATTGCGCCCGGGGCGCCGGACTACTCCACGGCGGGGGCGTGTTCGGCCGCCGCCCGTACGTCGATCTCGCGCCAGAAACCCGCCCGGATCGCGTACCGGTCGTGCTCGTCGATCTGGTCGTCCTTGTGGGCGAGCAGGCCGAACCGCGCCGCGTACCGCAGCAGCTCGCCGTCGATGCGGTGCGGAATCCGCGGGTACATGGTCGACAGTTTCTGCAGATGGACGGTCTCCGGCAGCCGTTCCATCCAGCGCCGGGCAAAGACCTGACCCACCTCGAAGGGGTCGCCGCCGACCGTGGTGATGTCCTCCTCGCGGTCCGCCCACCGCTGCTCGGCCGAGGTGAGCTGGGCGAGGGTGGGCAGCGAGGCGGTCTCGGCGGGTTCGCCGAGCGGTCCGCCGCGCTCGACCCACCCCTTGTCGGACGACCAGCGCAGTGTGGCGCCGGCCGCGGGCTGCACGGACGGCGGCTGCGCGGTGAGCGGCGTGCCGGGGCCGCGCAGGCTGCCCGCCAGGTCCTTGGGGGTCGGGACACCCTTGCCGGCGTGCGTGGACGGGGCGTGCGCGGTGTCCCCGACGGGCAGCGGGGCCGTCCCGTTGCGGGCGGCGGCCGCCTGGGCCTCGGAGGCGCGCTCCGCGGAGGCGGCGAGGGCCGCCTCGGGCAGCGGCGCCGACAGGATCGCGGCGATCTCGGGCCGGGGGGCGGGGGGCGGGGCGCAGGCGCCGGCGTTGTCCTTGGCCCGTACCGCCTGCGTGATCCAGGCCCGGTCGAGCACCCTGCGTTCATCGGCCTCGGCGACCAGGTCCTCGGACTGGTTGTAGTCGCCGTCGGCGGCCTGCACCGCCCACAGATGGACGGCGACACCGTGTTCCTTGGCGGACATCAGGCCGGGCAGCAGATCGCCGTCGCCGGTCACCAGGACGACATCGGAGCAGGCGCGATTCCTGGCCAGTTCGGTGAGTTCGGCATGCATGGCGGCGTCGACGCCCTTCTGCGCCCATCGGCCGTCACTGCGGGTGAGGGCCCCGAGCCGTACGGTCACCCTGGGCATGACCCGCAGCCTGCGGTGTTCGGGCTGCGGCACCCGGTCGGGGGCGCCGTCGAACCAGTAGATACGCAGCAGCGGCTGCTCCGTATCGGCCTCCGCGCGTTCGCGCAGGCCCTGGATCAGGGCCGCGTGGTCGACGGTGATGCGGGAACGGGCGGGCTCTCCGGCCAGCAGACTCGCGGCTGCGCCCAGCAAGTAGCCGGCGTCCACCAGGACGACGCAACGGTCCACGCGTTCCACCCTCTTCCAGAATTCGGGAATGGGTTCTGCTCAGGGTTCCTCGAAGTCTGCCCGACGGCGTGGGCGTTAACGGCCGGAACTCGATCATCGGCGTGGCGGATGCAGAAAACGGCGCATGATACCCCGCCTACTACGCTTGGTAATGATCCAACATGCGGGGTAAATCACCATATGTGAGTCTGACAGCGGTCCTGGCCCCGAGATTCCACACAGGAGGAACACCATGGCCAAGAACAAGAACCGCAAGCAGAGCAGCCAGCAGAGCCGCACATCCGCACCGGAGCGTGGTGCGGACGAGGCGAAGTCGACCGCCTACGAGTCGCACATACAGCCTCAGTCGCAGGCTCAGGGCAGCCCTGCTGATGTTGCCCGTAAGCACCAGCGGCGCTTCGGCCACAACTGACCGGTCGTCTCCGGTCCGGCCACCGGCCGATGACCGAGAGGGGCGCTCCCGCTTGAGCGGGGCGCCCCTCTCGTATGTGCACCGCTCGCTCAGCCGGCCAGGCAGGACGGGCCGAGCAGCACCTTCAGATCGCCGAAGAGCGCCGGGTCGGGCTGGACCCGGTGCCGGTCGAGCCGGAGAACGGTGGTCTTCCGGGGGCCCTGGAGCTTGATCCGCACCTCGGTGTTGCCGCGGTGGTTGCTGAGCACCTCGCCGAGGCGGGCGACCATCGGCGGCGTGATCTTGACGGTGGGGATGGTGAGCACCACCGGTGCATTGGTCCCGGCGGACGAGAGGTCGGGGACCTGCATCTCCATGGCGACCAGCCGCGGGACGTCCTCGCGCTTGTCGAGCCGTCCCTTGACGAAGACCACGGTGTCCTCGACGAGCTGGGTGGAGACCAGCTGGTAGGTGGCCGGGAAGAACATGCACTCGATGGAGCCGGCGAGGTCCTCGACGGTGGCGATGGCCCAGGCGTTGCCCTGCTTGGTCATCTTCCGCTGGAGGCCGGAGATGATGCCGCCGATGGTGACGATCGCACCGTCGGCGTGTTCGCCGCCGGTGAGCTGGGAGATCGCCGCGTCGGACTTGTCGGTCAGTACGTGTTCGATGCCGAAGAGCGGGTGGTCGGAGACGTACAGCCCGAGCATTTCGCGCTCCTGGGCCAACAGGTACGACTTCTCCCACTCGATGTCGGAGAACTCGACGTCGAGCCCGAAGCCCGGTTCGTCGCTGTCCTCCTCGCCGCCGCCGAAGAGGTCGAACTGCCCCTCCGCCTCCTTGCGCTTGACCTGCACCACGTTGTCGATCATCGGCTCGTGGTGGGCGACGAGCCCCTTGCGGGTGTGGCCCATCTCGTCGAAGGCGCCGGCCTTGATCAGTGATTCGACGGTCCGCTTGTTGCAGACGACCGCTTCGACCTTGTCGAGGAAGTCGGGGAAGCTGCTGTACTTCCCCTTCGCCTTGCGGCACCGGATGATCGAGTCGACGACGTTCTGACCGACGTTACGGATGGCGGTCAGCCCGAAGAGGATGACGTCGTCGCCCTGGGCGGCGAAGTTCGACTCGGACTCGTTGACGTTCGGCGGGAGCACCTTGATGCGCATGCGGCGGCACTCGTTGAGGTAGACCGCGGACTTGTCCTTGTCGTCCTTGACCGAGGTCAGCAGCGCCGCCATGTACTCGGCCGGGTAGTTCGCCTTGAGGTACGCGGTCCAGTAGGTGACCAGTCCGTACGCGGAGGAGTGCGCCTTGTTGAAGGCGTATCCGGCGAACGGGACCAGCACGTCCCACAGGGCCTGGATCGCCGCGTCGGAGAAGCCGTTCTTCTTGGCGCCCGCCTGGAAGAGCACGAAGTTCTTCGCCAGCTCGTCGGGCTTCTTCTTGCCCATCACGCGGCGCAGGATGTCGGCCTCGCCGAGCGAGTAACCGGCGATGATCTGGGCGGCCTTCTGCACCTGCTCCTGGTAGACGATCAGGCCGTAGGTCAGGCCGAGCGTCTCCTTGAGCGGTTCCGCCAGCTCGGGGTGGATCGGGGTGATCTCCTGGCGGCCGTTCTTGCGCTCGGCGTAGTTCGTGTGCGAGTTCATGCCCATCGGGCCCGGCCGGTACAGGGCCGAGACGGCGGAGATGTCCTCGAAGTTGTCGGGCTGCATCTGGCGCAGCAGCGAACGCATCGGGCCGCCGTCGAACTGGAAGACGCCGAGCGTGTCGCCGCGGCAGAGCAGTTCGTACGTCTTGGGGTCGTCCAGCGGGAGGGCGAGCATCTCCAGGTCGATGCCCTTGTTGGCCTTCACCATCTTGATGGCGTCGTCCATGATCGTGAGGTTGCGCAGCCCGAGGAAGTCCATCTTCAGCAGGCCGAGCGACTCGCACTGCGGGTAGTCCCACTGCGTGATGGTGACGCCGTCGGTGTGCCGCACCCAGACCGGGGCGTGGTCGACGATGGGCTCGCTGGACATGATCACGCCGGCGGCGTGCACGCCCATCTGCCGGACCAGTCCCTCGACGCCCTTCGCGGTGTCGATGACCTTCTTGACGTCCGGCTCGTTCTCGTACATCCCCCGGATCTCGCCCGCCTCCCCGTAGCGCGGGTGCTTGGGGTCGGTGATCCCGGACAGGTCGATGCCCTTGCCGAGGACGTCGGCGGGCATGGCCTTGGTGAGCCGGTCGCCCATGGCGTACGGGTAGCCGAGGACGCGGGCGGAGTCCTTGATCGCGTTCTTGGCCTTGATCTTGCCGTACGTACCGATCATGGCGACCTTGTCGGCGCCGTACTTCTCCGTCACGTACCTGATCACCTCGACGCGCCGGCGCTCGTCGAAGTCGATGTCGACATCGGGCATGGAGACACGCTCGGGGTTGAGGAACCGCTCGAAGATCAGTCCGTGCTCGATCGGGTCGAGGTCGGTGATGCCCATCGCGTACGCGACGATCGAGCCGGCCGCGGAGCCACGTCCGGGGCCCACCGCGATGCCGTTGTTCTTGGCCCACATGATGAAGTCGGCGACGACGAGGAAGTACCCCGGGAACCCCATCTGGATGATGACGTCCATCTCGTACTCGGCCTGCTTCTGCCGGTCCTCGGGGACGCCGCCCGGGAAGCGCCGGCCCATGCCGACCCGGACCTCCTCCTGGAACCAGGTGACCTCGGTGAAGCCGTCCGGGATGTCGAACTTCGGCATCAGGTCGCGCTTCTCGAACATCCCGGAGGTGTCGATCTGCTCGGCCACCAGGAGGGTGTTGGCGCACCCCTGCTGCCAGGCGTCGGAGGAGTCGACGGCGTACATCTCGTCCGCCGTCTTCAGGTAGTAGCCCGTGCCGTCGAAGCGGAAGCGGTCCGGATCGGAGAGGTTCTTGCCGGTCTGGATGCAGAGCAGCGCGTCGTGCGCGGTGGCCTCGCTGGCGTATGTGTAGTGCGAGTCGTTGGTCACCAGCGGCGGGATGCCGAGCTTCTTGCCGATTTCGAGGAGCCCGTCACGGACCCGGCGCTCGATCTCGATGCCGTGGTCCATGAGCTCCAGGAAGTACTTGCCCTCGCCGAAGATGTCCTTGTAGTCGGAGGCCGCCTGGACCGCCTCGTCGAACTGGCCGAGCCGCAGCCGGGTCTGGACCTCGCCCGAGGGGCAGCCGGTGGACGCGATCAGGCCCTCGGACCACCGGGCGATGGTCTCCTTGTCCATACGCGGCCACTTCTGCAGCCAGCCCTCGGCGTACGCGTCCGAGGAGAGCCGGAAGAGATTGTGCAGACCGGTGCTGTTCGCCGCCCAGATCGTCTTGTGCGTGTAGCCGCCCGAGCCCGAGACGTCGTCGCGCTTCTGGTGCGGCTGGCCCCACTGGATCTTCCGCTTGTGCTTGCGCGACTCCGGGGCGACGTACGCCTCGATGCCGATGATCGGCGTCACCCCGGCCTTTTTCGCCTGGTGGAAGAAGTCGTACGCCCCGTGCAGGTTGCCGTGGTCCGTCATCGCGATGTGCGACATGCCCATTTCATTGCAGGCAGCGAACATGTCCTTGAGCCGCGCGGCACCGTCCAGCAGCGAGTACTGGGTGTGGACGTGAAGGTGCGTGAAAGGCGGCTTGGTCACGGCGCCGGGCCTCCGGGGAAACAAGCAATGACGAACTGGGGGGACAGCGTGGAAGTCTACGCGGCGGCAGTGACAGCCAAGGGGCACTCACGGGTACCGTCGCGCGTTGGAGGGCTGGGACACCAGCCCCATTTGTCATGAACGCCAGGTACCAGGAGGCACCCAGAAATGTCGGAAGCGCAGACCGGCGCAGCGCAGCGCGGGGAGCAGATCCTTGAGGTTTTCGACACCGCCTTCGGCGAGCTCCTGGCCGCCGACCCGGCTGCCTTCCGGGTGAAGTTCCGGAAGATGGCGGGCTCGGCGTTCGCCTTCTACCGGGGCACCGCGTGCCTGTTCTACAACGACCTGGAGCGGGAGCGGCACGGCGGCCCGTATCTGGACGAGCGGACCGGCCGGGTATGGATCCACGGCGATCTGCACGCGGAGAACTTCGGCACGTACATGGACGCGAACGGCCGGCTGGTCTTCAACGTCAACGACTTCGACGAGGCCTACGTCGGCCCCTTCACCTGGGACATCAAGCGGTTCGCCGCCTCCGTCGCGCTGATCGGGTACGCCAAGGCGCTGAGCGACGACCAGATCAGCGAGCTGGTCCGGGTCTACGCGGCCGCCTACCGTGAGCGGATTCACGCCCTGGCGACGGGCGCGAAGAACGACGAGGTACCGCCGTTCACGCTGGACACCGCCGAGGGACCGCTGCTGGGCGCGCTGCGTGACGCCCGGTCGCTGACCCGGTTCTCGCTGCTCGACTCGATGACGGAGATCCGGGACTTCGAGCGCCGCTTCGCGGCGGGCGGCGGCGCGATCGACCTGGACGCGGCGACCCGGTACAAGGTGCTGGCCGCGTTCGACGGCTACCTGGAGACGCTGCCCGAGTCGAGCCTGACCCGCCCGGACTCCTACCGGGTGAAGGACGTCGTCGGCCGTCGCGGCATCGGCATCGGCTCGGCCGGCCTGCCCTCGTACAACATCCTTCTGGAGGGCAACAGCGACGCCCTGGAGAACGATGTGGTGATCTACCTCAAGCAGGCGCAGACCCCCGCGGTCTCCCGGCACATCACCGATGCCGCCGTGCGGGACTACTTCCAGCACGAGGGACACCGCACGGTCATCTCGCAGCGCGCCCTGCAGGCGCACGCCGACCCGTGGCTCGGCTGGACCGAGCTGGACGGCTCCGGGCAGCTGGTGGCCGAGGTCTCGCCGTACGCGGTCGACCTGGACTGGTCCGACATCGACGAGCCCGACGAGATCGCGGCGGTCGTCGCCGATCTCGGCCGGGCGACGGCCACGATGCACTCCGCGGCCGACGACGAGAGCGGCCACTCGCTGGTGCCGTTCTCCACCGAGCGGGCGATCGACGCGGCGATCGCGGCGGACGAGGAGGGCTTCGCCGCACTCCTGGTGGACTTCGCGCACAGTTACGGGGCGCGGGCGCGGGCCGACCACCAGATCTTCGTGGATCTCTTCCGCAACGGCCGCATCCCGGGGCTGTAGGTCCTTCCGCGGCGCCGCACCCCTTTAGGCGGCGCTGACAGGTTCACATGGCACACTCTCGGGCGATGGACATATCCGGGACGCAGCTCAGAGTCGTACGCGCGGCGCTGTTCACAGCGCTCGTCGTGACGCTCTCGGCTGCGTCCCATGTGCTGCTCTCCCGGGTCCCGCTGCCCCTGACCGTCGTCGGCGCGCTGGCCGCGCTCGTCTTCGCGGTGGCGTACGCGCTGGCCGGCCGGGAGCGCGGCTTCGGCGCGATCGCGGGGCTGCTGGTTCCGCTGGAGCTGGCCGCCGACACCGTCTTCACCACCGGCCAGCACCTCTGTTACGGGGCTGCGGGCGGCCCGATCGCGGGCCCCCTGCGTTCGGTCGGCGTCGATGTGCTGTGCGGCGGCGAGGCGGGTGACGGTGGGACGCGGCTCGGCGGCGTCGGAGCCGTCGGCACCCCGCTCGCCTCGGTGACCGGTGCCGGGCACGGCACGGCCGCGCTGCTGGCCTCCCCCGGCCCCGCGGTGCCGTGGCTGCTGCTCGCCGCCCACGTGTCGGTCGGTCTGCTCGCCGCGGCGTGGCTGCGGCGCGGCGAGTCCGCGCTCGCGGGTCTGCTGCGGGCGGTCGCCGCCACGGCGTTCCGGCCGCTGCTGACCGCGGTGGCCGTGGCGGGCGGGGGCCGCCGCGCGGTACGCCGTGGCGCGCGGCCCGCCCCGTACCGCCCGCACCTGCTGGCGCGCGCCCGTCTCCTCGTGCACTCCGTGGGACGGAGGGGACCGCCGCGCTCGGCCTGCGCCACCGCCTGAGCACGGAAAGTCCCTTACCACGTACCTCGTTCACCACGGAGAAACAGTCATGAGCCAGCGCAACAGCCAGGCCAACAAGGCAGCCGCCCGCGAGCGGCTCCGCGCGGAGCGCGAGCGCCAAGCCAAGAAGGCCAAGATACGCAAGCAGGTCGTCGTCGCCGTCTCGGTGGTCGCCGTGCTGGCGATCGCCGGCGGCGTCAGCTACGGCGTGATGCAGCTGAACAAGCCGGGGCACTGGGAGGCCGCGAAGGACGCGAAGAGCGTCACCGCGCCGAAGAACACCTCGGGCACCGACGGCACGACCGTCGTCATCGGCAAGTCGACCGCCAAGAAGACCCTCGAACTGTACGAGGACTCGCGCTGCCCGATCTGCGCCCAGTTCGAGCAGACCGTCGGAGAGACGGTCCACAAGGATGTCGACGCCGGCAAGTACAAGGTCAAGTACATCGGCGCGACGTTCATCGACAACCGCAGCGGCGGTGAGGGCTCCAAGAACGCGCTGAGCGCGCTGGGTGCGGCGCTCAACGTCAGCCCCCAGGCGTTCCTCGACTACAAGTACGCGCTCTACTCCACGAAGTACCACCCGGAGGAGACGGTCGACAAGTTCGCCAAGGACTCGTACCTGATCAAGGTCGCGGACACGGTGGCCGAACTGAAGGACAACAAGGCGTTCCAGAAGGACGTCAACGACGGTACGTACGACAACTGGGCGATGAAGATGTCCGCGACGTTCGACAAGAGCGGCGTGCAGGGCACCCCGACGCTGAAGATGGACGGCAAGACCCTCACCAGCGAGGGCAGCGAGAACGCCCCGATGACCGTGGCCGACTTCGACACCGCGATCACCAAGGCGCTGAAGGGCTAACTGCGGGCAGCGGTCTCCCGACGGGTGGGCGAACTTTCGCGGTTCGCCCACCCGTTCGCTCTACCGGTCAGTAGTTTCTCCTTCCGTGACCAGTCGACACCTTCCTTCGTCCCTCTCCGCTCCCAGCCGCCGCACCCTGGTGAAGGCCGCCGCCGCCACCGCCGTCGCGGCCCCCGTGCTCGGCGGCGCGACCGACGCCCGCGCCGCCGCCGGTCCCGCCTTCCTGCACGGCGTCGCCTCCGGCGATCCGCTGCCCGACGGGGTCCTGCTGTGGACCCGCGTCACCCCCGTCCCCGAGGCCGTACCCGGCTCCGGTCTCGGCGCCGACACGGCGGTGCGCTGGGAGATGGCCGAGGACCGGGAGTTCACCCGGATCGTCGCCCAGGGCTCCACCGTCGCGCGGGCCGCCTCCGACCACACCGTGAAGGCCGACGTGCGGGGCCTGGCCCCGGCGACCGCGTACTGGTTCCGCTTCTCGGCGGGCGAGGACGGGGCGGTACGGTCCCCGGCCGGCCGCACCAGGACGGCCCCCGCGGCCGGGGCGGCCACGCCGGGTGTGCGCTTCGGTGTGGTGTCGTGCGCCAACTGGGAGTCCGGCTACTTCTCCCCGTACCGGCATCTCGCCGCCCGCGCCGATCTCGACGCGGTCCTCCATCTCGGCGACTACATATACGAGTACGCGTCGGGCAGCTACCCGGACACGAAGTACGTCGTACGGCAGCACGAGCCGCGGAACGAGATCCTCACGCTCGCCGACTACCGGACCCGGCACGGTCACTACAAGACCGATGCCGATCTGCAGTCCCTGCACGCCGCCCATCCGGTGATCGCGATCTGGGACGACCACGAGTTCGCCAACGACGCCTGGTCCGGCGGGGCCGAGAACCACACGCCGGGCACCGAGGGCGCCTGGGCGGACCGGGCGGCAGGCGCCAGGCAGGCGTACTTCGAGTGGATGCCGGTCCGCGCCTCCACCGAGGGCACCGTCTACCGGCGGCTGCGCTTCGGCACGCTGGCCGATCTCCACCTCCTCGATCTGCGTACCTTCCGCTCCCAGCAGTCGACGGTCGGCAACGGCTCGGTCGACGACCCGGACCGCACCATCACCGGCCGGGCGCAGCTGGACTGGCTCAAGACGGGCCTGGCCGGTTCGGACGCCACGTGGAAGCTGGTCGGCACGTCGGTGATGATCTCGCCCGTCGCCTTCGGTTCCGTTCCCGCACATCTGCTGGAGCCGCTGGCCGAACTGCTGGGGCTGCCCACGGAGGGGCTCGCGGTCAACGTGGACCAGTGGGACGGCTACACCGACGACCGCAAGGAACTCGTCTCGCACCTGCGGGACCGGTCGATCACCAACACGGTCTTCCTGACCGGTGACATCCACATGGCGTGGGCCAACGACGTACCGGTGAAGGCGGCGACATATCCGCTGTCGGCCTCGGCAGCCACGGAGTTCGTGGTGACGTCGGTGACCTCGGACAACCTCGACGACATCCTGCACGTCGCGCCGCAGACGGTCTCGGTGGTCGCGGCCGCGGCGGTGAGGGCCGCCAACCGCCATGTGAAGTGGGTCGACATGGACTCGCACGGCTACGGCGTGCTCGATGTGACCGCCGAGCGCTCGCAGATGGACTACTACGTGGTCTCCGACCGGACGAAGCGGGACGCGGGCTCGGCCTGGACTCGTTCGTACCGGACGCTCAGCGGGACCCAGAAGGTCGAGCGGGTCGACCGGCCGGTGCGTTGAACACCCGGTGCGCCGAGCCCCCGGTGGCCGCCGCTCGGAGCCGCGCCGGGAGCGCATGACGGACCCGGGCCCCCGCACACCGTCACGGCGTGCGGGGGCCCGGTCCGTCCACCGTGCGGGGCCCCGCTCCGTCTACAGGGTGGCGAGGAAGCCGAGCGCGACCTTCCAGGTCAGGTCGGCCGACGTCGCGTCGTAGTCCGGCAGGTCCGGGTCGGTGAAGAGGTGGCCCGCGCCGGGGTAGCGGTAGACCTCGACATCGGCGCCGGTCCGCTGCATCTGGAGATACCAGGAGTTCAGCCAGTCATCGCTCTCGAACGGGTCCGGGTCGGCGACGTGCAGCTGTACGGGCAGCTCGTCGACCGTGGCGTTCTCGGCGATGTCCGAGGTGCCGTGGAGCAGCAGCAGCCCGCGCGCCTTCGCGTCGCCGAGTGCCAAGGTCTGGGCAGTGGCGGCGCCGAGGGAGAATCCCGCATAGACCAGACCGCGCTCGGAGTACGGGGCCGCGGCCAGCACGGCGCGCTTGAGCAGTTCGGCCTTGCCCACCTCGTTCTGGAAGGCCATGCCCTCCTCGACGGTCTCGAACGTGTGCCCTTCGAAGAGATCGGGCACGTGCACCTCGTGCCCCGCGGCACGCAGCCGGGCGGCGGCCGCATGGACCGCGGGCCGCAGGCCGTACGTCGAGTGGAAAAGCATGATGTTCATGGGAGCAATGGTGCCAGTTTCGGTCGACAGCATGGAGAGCGACGGGATGGAGAACGTTCTGCGCCCACTGGTCATCGTCGGTGGCGCGGTGGTCATCACGCTGGTGGTGGGCTGGCTGGTCGATGTGCTGCTGCGGCGCGCCGACGCCCGGCATCCGGACACCCCGCTGTGGGGACTGCTGCGGCGCTGCCGGGTCCCGCTCCTGCTGGTGCTCTGCACGGCCCTGCTGCGAGGCAGTTTCACGCACACCGGCCTCGACGTGGTGACGGAGCACCGGGCCGCGATCGGCCAGGTCCTGACCCTGGTGCTGATCGGGGCGTCGGCCTGGCTGGTGGTGCGGATCGCGACGGCCGTCGTCGACTCCGTCTACGCCAGGTACGCGTCGAACACCCGCGATCCCGCCCGGGTGCGCCGGGTCCGTACCCAGGTCGCGCTGATCCAGCGGGTGGTCACCGCGATCGTGGCCACCGTGGCGACGGGGGCGATGCTTCTGACGTTCCCCGCGATGCGGACGTTCGGCACCTCGATGCTGGCCTCGGCCGGTGTCCTCGGCATCGTCGCGGGCATCGCCGCCCAGTCCACGCTCGGCAACCTCTTCGCGGGGCTGCAGATCGCGTTCGGCGACATGGTGCGGATCGGCGACACGGTGGTGGTGGACGGTGAGTGGGGCACGATCGAGGAGATCACGCTGACCTTCCTCGCGGTGCGGACCTGGGACGAGCGGCGGATCACGATGCCGGTCTCGTACTTCACCAGCAAGCCGTTCGAGAACTGGTCGCGCGGCGGGGTGCAGATGACCGGCTCGGTCTTCTTCCACCTCGACCACAGCGCCCCGGTCGCCGCCATGCGCGAGCAGCTGCGGGACATCCTGGGCGAGTGCGCCGCCTGGGACGGCCGCGACTGGTCCCTCGCCGTCACCGACACCACCCCGTCGACGATGCAGGTGCGCGCAGTGGTCACGGCGAAGGACGCCGACGACATCTGGACGGTGCGCTGCGCCGTGCGGGAGCAGCTGATCGGCTGGCTGCGCGACCGCCATCCGTACGCGCTGCCGCGGGTCGCGACGGCCCCGGCGGCGCTGCCCCCGGGCGACCAGTGGCCGGACCTGCCCCACGCGGACGGCAACAAGCCGGTCGGCTCGCACGGGGCGGCGCCGCGGACCGGCCGCGGCTGAGGGGGCCGGGCCCGGCGGCGCCACCGGCCGCGCCGTCGGCCCGTGCCCCGGGTCACCGCAGGCGCAGGCTGCGTACGTCCAGCTGCCGCAGCACGCGGTCGACCACCTCCGGGTCCGCCCCGGCCTCGCCACGCGCGGACAGCACCGCGTGGCGAGCGGCGGACATCATCTCGCGCTGGACCCGGCTGACCGCCCTGAACCGCTCGGCGCGCTTCGCGTACGCCTCGCGCCGGTCCTCGTCGACCATCTCCGGGCTGATCCGCGCCCCCACGTCGTACGCCAGCCGCTGGAGCCGCTCCATGACCTCCTCCGGGAACTCCTCCGTCTCCTGGATCTCCCGGAAGCGGCGTCTCGCGGCCTTCGCGGCACGGACCGCGAGCTCCTTCTCCAGCGCCGCCTCCGCGTCGGTGTCCGCGCGGACGCCGAGCTTCCGTACCAGCCACGGCAGAGTGAGTCCCTGGAAGACCAGCGTCGCCATGATGACGGCGAAGGCGATGAAGATGATCTGGTCACGTCCGGGGAACGGCTCCCCGGCGTCCGTCTCCCGCGGAATGGCGAGCGCCAGCGCCACCGAGGCCACCCCGCGCATCCCCGCCCACCACATGACGACGGTCTCACGCCAGTTGGTGGGGATCTCCTCGCTGCAGTCGCGGCGCCTGTGCAGCCGCTCGGTCAGCCAGGTCGCGGGCAGCAGATAGAGGAGTCGTACGCCGACGACGACCGCGACGACCACCAGGCCCCAGCCGGCCATCTGCCAGGCGCGGCCCTGCGGCGTACCGAAGACGTTGTGCAGCTCCAGGCCGATCAGGCCGAACGCCACCCCGGTGACGAGCGTGTCGACGATTTCCCAGAAGCTGCGTCCGGTGAGCCGCCCCAGCACGTCGTCCGCGTCGGCGGTGTGCTCGGCGAGGAAGAGCGCGGTGGTGAGCACGGCCAGCACGCCCGACCCCATCAGCTCCTCCGCGAGCACATAGCTCACGAACGGCACCAGCAGCGTCAGCCCGACCTGGAGCGTCGCGTCGCCGAGCAGTCCCATGAGTCCGATGGTCAGCCAGCCCAGCGCGAGACCGACCGCCACGGCGACCACCGCGGACAGGGCCAGCAGCCCGAACGCGTCCGGCAGCGAGAAGTCGCCGCTCACCACCGCGGCGATCGCCACGTGGTAGAGCACGATCGCGGTCACGTCGTTGAACAGTCCCTCGCCCTCCAGGATGGAGACGAGCCTGCGGGGCAGCCCGAGCGACCCCGCGACGGCGGTCGCGGCGACCGGGTCGGGCGGGGCGACGAGCGCGCCGAGCGCCACGGCGGCGGCGAGGGGCAGCCCTGGAACGATGGCGCCGGCGACCGCGGCGACCGCGGCCGTCGTCACGAAGACCAGCGCCACGGCCAGCAGGAAGATCGGTCTTCTGTTGGCGGTGAACTGCCGCCATGAGGTGCGCTGCACGGAGGCGTACAGCAGCGGCGGCAGCAGCGCGGGAAGAATGATCTCCGGCGGGACGTCCACGTCCGGTACGAAGCTGAGGAACGCCATACCGACCCCGGCGAGCGTCATCAGCACCGGTGCGGGCAGTCCGAGACGCTCCCCCAGCGGCACCGTGACCACGGCTCCGAGCAGGAGCAGGAGAAGCAGTGCCATCTGGTCCACGAAGTGCCTCCCGAGGATCGCCGGGCGGAACCCGGACACCGGGACCGGCCGCGGGGCCGCGACGTGGTGCGGCGCTCCACGCCCACCCTGCCGCACGGCGGCACTGCTGTGATCACACCGCGCGGCGCGGGCCGCCCGGGGCCGGGCCGGTGCGACGCGTCGTCGGCCGGGAAGCGGCCGCGCCGGTGCCGGCCGGGACACACGGAGGGTGCCGTTCCGGCCCGTGCGGGCGGAACGGCACCCGGTGGGTGCTACAGGGAGCGGCGCATCGCCCGGTGGGCGATCCCCGCGTCCGGGAACTCGGGGCCGTACGCCACGTAGCCGAGCCGTTCGTAGAAGCCGAGCGCATGGGTCTGGGCATGCAGGTCCACGGCGGCGAGGCCGAGCCCACGGGCCGCGTCCTCGATGGCCCGGACCAGCGCCGCGCCGATCCCGAGGCCGCGCGCCTCCTTGGCCACCGCGAGCCGGCCGAGCGAGCCGAGGGTGAGGTCGCCGCCGGTCTTGGACGCGACACCCGCGCCGTGCAGCAGCCGTCCCGTGCCGAGCGTCGAGCCGTCCGCCGCCACCGCGATGACGTGCACCGCGTCCGCGTCGTAACTGTCGTACTCGATCTCCTCGGGCACGTTCTGCTCGCCGACGAAGACCTCCTTGCGGACCTGGAAACAGGCCGCGAGGTCGCTCTCGTCGACGGCTGTGCGGGTGGTGTACGGGGCGGGGGTTCCGGTGGTCACTGGCTCTCCGCCGCAATCTTGTCGAGGGCCGTCTGGAGGTCGTCCGGGTAACTGCTGGCGAACTCGACCCAGCTGCCGTCCGCGGGGTGCTCGAAGCCGAGCCGGACCGCGTGCAGCCACTGCCTCGTCAGCCCGAGACGCTTGGCCATCGTCGGGTCGGCTCCGTACGTGAGGTCGCCCACGCAGGGGTGGCGGTGGGCGGACATGTGCACGCGGATCTGGTGTGTGCGGCCCGTCTCCAGCTTGATGTCGAGAAGGCTCGCGGCGCGGTACGCCTCGATCAGGTCGTAGTGCGTCACGGAGGGCTTGCCCTCGGCCGTGACCGCCCACTTGTAGTCGTGGGTGGGGTGGCGTCCGATGGGGGCGTCGATCGTGCCGCTCATCGGGTCCGGGTGGCCCTGGACCAGCGCGTGGTACTTCTTCTCGACGACCCGGTCACGGAACTGGGCCTTCAGCAGCGTGTAGGCCCGCTCGGACTTGGCGACGACCATCAGGCCCGAGGTGCCGACGTCGAGGCGGTGGACGATCCCCTGGCGCTCGGCCGCGCCCGAGGTCGAGATCCGGTAGCCGGCCGCGGCGAGACCGCCGATGACGGTGGTGCCGGTCCAGCCCGGGCTCGGGTGGGCGGCGACCCCGACCGGCTTCACGATCACGACGATGTCGTCGTCGTCGTGCACGATCTCCATGCCCTCGACGGGCTCGGCGACGATCTGTACCGGAGCGGGTGCCTGCGGCATCTCCACCTCCAGCCAGGCACCCCCCTGGACCCGCTCGGACTTCCCGACCACGGCACCGTCCACCTGCACTTTCCCCGCGGCGGCCAGCTCGGCGGCCTTGGTGCGGGAAAAACCGAACATACGGGAAATGGCGGCGTCGACACGCTCGCCTTCCAGGCCGTCGGGAACGGGCAGGGTGCGGACCTCGGGATACGTACTCACCTGTCGAGTATGCCTTGCCCCTGCTAGTCCTTGTGCACGGTGCCGTCGGGGTCCAGGCCCCGGAAGGAAAGGATCACGATCAGGATGCCGCCGCAGACGATGGCGGAGTCCGCGAGGTTGAAGACGGCGAAGTGCGCGGGGGCGATGAAGTCCACCACCGCGCCCTTGAAGAGGCCGGGCGAGCGGAAGACGCGGTCGGTGAGGTTGCCGAGCGCGCCACCGAGCAGCAGACCGAGCGCGATCGCCCACGGAAGGCTGTAGAGCTTGCGGGCGAGACGCGCGATGACCACGATCACGGTCGCCGCGATGACGGTGAAGATCACCGTGAACGCCGCGCCGATGCCGAACGCGGCGCCCGCGTTCCGGATCGCGTCGAGGCGCAGCCAGCTGCCGAAGATCTCGACGGGCTGCTGGTGCTCCAGCTTCGCGACCACGATCATCTTGCTGATCAGATCGATCAGGTAGGCGAAGACGGCCACGGCGAAGAGCACCGCGATCTTCCGCTTGCCCCTGCTCTCGCCCGGGACCTGGTCCTGGGTCGTGTCCGCATCGTCCCCGGACTCGCCCCGCACCCTGCCCTCGGCTCCCTCGGTGCCCTCAGCATCAGGGATGTCCGGCGTACCGATGATGCGCTCCGCCTCTGCCACGTGAGTCCCTCAACCTAGGTTCCTGACCGAAGACGAGGGTACGACACACCTTCGGGATCAGCCGCGACGCTCCTGCTTCTGTTTGTCCTCGACACAGAGCGTGGCCCGGGGGAACGCCTGCATCCGCGCCTTGCCGATCGGCTTGCCGCAGATCTCGCAGAGTCCGTACGTGCCGGCGTCGAGCCGGGCCAGCGCCCGCTCGGTCTGCTCCAGCATCTCCGTGGCGTTCGCGGCGAGCGCCATCTCGTGTTCCCGGGTGATGTTCTTGGTGCCGGTGTCCGCCTCGTCGTCACCCGCCCCGTCACCGGAGTCCCGCATCAGTCCGGCGAGTGCCGCCGCGGACGCCTCCAGCTCACTGCGGAGCCGCATGACCTCGCTGGTCAGCTCGGCCCGCGCGTCCGCGACCTCCGCCTCCGTCCATGGGTCCTCACCGGGCCTCACGGCCAGTTCTCCGGGCGCTGTCGCAGCGGCGGCCCTGGCCGGGGGCACGGGCGCTGCGCCCTTGCCGGCCGTGCGGGTCCGGGCTGCGCTCTTCTTGGCTACCACCGTGTGGGCTCCTGTCTCCTCGGCGGCCTCGGCCGCCCCCATGGCCGCCGCAGCAGCCTTCTTCGAAGCCTTCTTGACCGCGCTCTTCTTCGCCGTGGCCTTCTTGGCCGGGGCCACGTGCCCGCCACCGGTGTGCCCGTCGTCCAGCTCGGCCGACCCGTGGGCCGCCCTGTGCTCCGTTCCGGCGTGCTCGGCCGCCGTGCCGCGTGCCGCGGTCTTCTTCGCGGCCTTCTTCGCCGCGGTCCTCTTCGCGGCGGTCTTCTTCGGCCCCGGCTCCGGGGCCGACTCCGTACCTGCCTCTCCGGCCGTCCTCCCGGTCGCCGCGCCCGTGGATCTCGCTGACGCCGACTTCTCTGCGGCGGTCTTCTTCGCCACCATGGCCGCGGCCCCTTCACATATTGTGATCTTGCACGCGAATCGTGCTGGGACGATAAATCGGCCCCAGCGCCGCGGCAACGGGGCACGCCGCCGAATCGCCCCTCCCCATGCCGGATCACAGCGCGCCTGAATCCGTTGTGCCCAGCTCCCCGCCCGGTAATCCGCCCCCCGGCCGCGCGCCAGGACTCCGCACGCCCCGTCTGGCCATTCGGGTCACGGCCGCGCCCCCGGATAAACCGGTCGGCCGTCGCCCGTACGGGCCCGTACACTGACCCCAGCGAGAGGCGTGGATGGGACGAGTAGCGTCGTAGGCAGCCAGGAGCGACCCGGGGACGGTGGGAGCCCGGGGGCGAGCGCGTCGTGAAGATCACCCGGAGCCGTCGGAGGAACGCCGCAAGGCAAGTAGAACCGGCATCGCGACCCCAATGAGGGGGCCACGGGCGCACACCCGGGGCCAAGGAGGGTGGTACCGCGGGAACCGCACGGTTCTCGTCCCTCCGACGGAAGTGGAAAACGTCCGCCGGAGGAATCCTGCCCATGACATCGCCGCAGTACCACCAGGTACCCGCCCAGGTCGACCTGCCCGCGCTGGAGCACGCCGTGCTCGACTTCTGGCGCGAGAGCAAGGTCTTCGCCAAGAGCCTCGAACAGTCCGAGGGCCGCCCCGAGTGGGTCTTCTACGAGGGCCCGCCGACCGCCAACGGTATGCCCGGCGCCCACCACATCGAGGCCCGCGTCTTCAAGGACGTCTTCCCCCGCTTCCGCACCATGCAGGGCTACCACGTCGGCCGGAAGGCCGGCTGGGACTGCCACGGACTGCCGGTCGAGCTCGCGGTCGAGAAGGAGCTGGGCTTCAACGGCAAGAAGGACATCGAGGCGTACGGCATCGCCGAGTTCAACGCCAAGTGCCGTGAATCCGTGACCCGTCACACCGACGCGTTCACCGAGCTCACGACCCGGATGGGCTACTGGGTCGACCTGGACGACGCCTACCGGACGATGGACCCGTCGTACGTCGACTCCGTCTGGTGGTCCCTGAAGGAGATCTTCAACAAGGACCTGCTGGTCCAGGACCACCGCGTCGCCCCCTGGTGTCCGCGCTGCGGCACCGGCCTCTCGGACCACGAGCTGGCACAGGGGTACGAGACGGTCGTCGACCCGTCCGTCTTCGTGCGGTTCCCGCTGACGAGCGGCCCGCTGGCCGGCGAGGCCGCGCTCCTGGTCTGGACGACCACCCCCTGGACCCTGGTCTCCAACACCGCCGTCGCCGCGCACCCCGACGTCACGTACGTCGTCGCAACCGATGGCGAGGAGCGGCTCGTCGTCGCGCAGCCGCTGCTGGAGAAGGCGCTCGGCGAGGGCTGGGAGCCCACCGGCCAGTCGTTCACCGGCCGCGAGATGGAGCGCTGGACCTACGAGCGCCCGTTCTCCCTGGTGGACTTCCCGGCCGACGGCGCCCCGGCGCACTTCGTCGTCAACGCCGAGTACGTGACGACCGAGGACGGTACGGGTCTGGTCCACCAGTCCCCGGCCTTCGGCGAGGACGACCTGAAGGTCTGCCGCGCGTACGGTCTGCCGGTCGTGAACCCGGTCCGCCCCGACGGCACCTTCGAGGAGAGTCTGCCGCTGGTCGGCGGCGTCTTCTTCAAGAAGGCCGACGAGGCGCTCACCGAGGACCTGGCCGCCCGCGGCAAGCTCTTCCGCCACGTCCCGTACGAGCACAGCTACCCGCACTGCTGGCGCTGCCACACGGCTCTGCTCTACTACGCGCAGCCGTCCTGGTACATCCGTACGACGGCCGTCAAGGACCGGCTCCTCCAGGAGAACGAGAAGACCAACTGGTTCCCCGACTCGGTCAAGAACGGGCGCTTCGGCGACTGGCTGAACAACAACGTCGACTGGGCGCTGTCCCGCAACCGTTACTGGGGCACCCCGCTGCCGATCTGGCGCTGCGAGGACAACCACCTCACCTGCGTCGGCTCCCGCGCCGAGCTCACCGAGCTGACCGGGACGGACCAGTCGGACCTGGACCCGCACCGCCCGTTCATCGACGCGATCACGTTCACCTGCTCGCACGAGAACTGCCAGCTGGAGGCGTACCGCGTCCCGGAGGTCATCGACGCCTGGTACGACTCGGGCTCGATGCCGTTCGCGCAGTGGGGCTACCCGTACAAGAACAAGGAGCTCTTCGAGAGCCGTTACCCGGCGCAGTTCATCTCCGAGGCGATCGACCAGACCCGCGGCTGGTTCTACACGCTGATGGCCGTCGGCACGCTGGTCTTCGACAAGTCCTCGTACGAGAACGTCGTCTGCCTGGGCCACATCCTCGCCGAGGACGGCCGGAAGATGTCCAAGCACCTGGGCAACATCCTCCAGCCGATCCCGCTGATGGACCAGCACGGCGCCGACGCGGTCCGCTGGTTCATGGCTGCGGGCGGTTCCCCCTGGGCGGCCCGACGCGTCGGTCACGGCACCATCCAGGAAGTCGTCCGCAAGACCCTGCTCACCTACTGGAACACGGTCGCCTTCCAGGCGCTGTACGCCCGCACGTCGAACTGGGCGCCGTCCGCGGCCGACCCGGCGCCGGCGGACCGCACGGTCCTGGACCGCTGGCTGCTCAGCGAGCTGAACGCACTGGTGGACCAGGTCACGCAGGCGCTCGAGGGCTACGACACCCAGCGCGCCGGCAAGCTCCTGTCCGCTTTCGTCGACGACCTCTCCAACTGGTACGTCCGCCGCTCGCGCCGCCGCTTCTGGCAGGGCGACAAGGCGGCGCTGCGCACGCTGCACGAGGTCATCGAGACGGTCACGCGTCTGATGGCCCCGCTCACCCCCTTCATCACCGAGCGGGTCTGGCAGGACCTGATCGTGCCGGTGGCGCCGGACGCCCCGGAGTCGGTCCACCTCTCCTCCTGGCCGAAGGCGGACCTGTCCGCGATCGACCCGGCGCTCTCCACGCAGATGTCGCTGGTGCGGCGCCTGGTCGAGCTCGGCCGCGCCACGCGCGCCGAGTCGGGCGTCAAGACCCGCCAGCCGCTGTCCCGCGCCCTCGTCGCGGCGTCGGGCTTCGAGTCCCTCGCCCCCGAGCTCCACGCCCAGATCACCGAGGAACTGAACGTCTCCTCGCTGGCCTCCCTCTCGGAGGTCGGTGGCTCGCTGGTCGACACGACGGCGAAGGCGAACTTCCGGGCGCTGGGCAAGCGGTTCGGCAAGGGCGTCCAGGCGGTCGCGAAGGCGGTCGCGAACGCCGACGCGGCGGCGCTCTCCCTGGCCCTGCGCGAGGGAACGGCGTCGGTCGAGGTGGACGGTGAGACGGTCGCCCTCGCCCCCGACGAGGTGATCATCACGGAGACGCCGCGCGAGGGCTGGTCGGTGGCGTCCGACTCGGGCGCGACGGTCGCTCTGGACCTGGAGATCACGCCGGAGCTGCGGCGTGCGGGACTCGCCCGTGACGCGATCCGGCTGATCCAGGAGGCCCGCAAGAACAGCGGCCTGGACGTGGCGGACCGCATCGCCGTCCGCTGGACGTCCGAGTCGCCGGAGACGGTCGAGGCGCTGACCGAGCACGCGCCGCTGATCGCCGACGAGGTGCTGGCGCCGGACTACGCGCGGGGTGAGGCGGACGAGGCCTACGGCGCCCCGTTCGAGGACGAGGGCCTGGCGCTCACGTTCCGCCTCCGCAAGACGGAGCGGTAACTCCCTCCCTCCCCATCGGCCCCAGGGCCCGCCCGGAATCGCTCCGGGCGGGCCCTGGGGCTTTCCGGTGCGCCGGCTCCTCGCACGCACCTGCGCCTCGGCGTGACCCGTGGCGCCGCTCCGGAGCTTGTCCCCGACCCTCATGCCCCCGGACGGCGGCGAGGTGGAACCCCGGCCCGCAGGTCCGGTCGGCCGGCCCCGTCCACGGCAAAAAGGCCGGGCCCCGGGGAAATCCCCGGGGCCCGGCCCTCAGCCTGCCGACGGCTACGCGCTCAGCGCGCGCAAGCCGCTCAGTTGTCGTCCTCGTCGATCAGGAACCCACGCATCGGCGACGGTGCCTGCTGCATCGGCTGCGGCGCCTGCGGCCGTACCGGTGCCATCGGCTGGGTCATCGCCGGCGACATCTGCTGCTGGCCACCGTACGAGGGACCGGCGCCCATGGACGGGTTGCCGCCCATCTGCGGGCCGCCGTGACCGCCGTGGTTGCCGCCCATGGTGTGACCCATGGCACCCGCACCGGCCGGAGCCAGCGAGGGCGACGGCGGCAGCGAAGCGGCTGCCGGGGTCCGCGGCGGGGCCAGCGAGTCGTCGGCCTGGGTCTCCAGCTGACGCAGCTGGCTCTCCAGGTAGGACTTCAGCCGGGTCCGGTACTCGCGCTCGAAGCCACGCAGGTCCTCGACCTTGCGCTCCAGCGTCGCGCGGGCCGACTCCAGCGAGCCCATCGCCACGCGGTGCTTCTCCTGCGCGTCCCGCTCCAGGGCGTCCGCCTTGGCACGAGCGTCGCGCTCCAGGCCCTCGGCGCGGCTGCGCGCCTCGCCGACGATCTTGTTGGCCTCGGAACGGGCCTCCGCGATCGCCTGGTCGGCGGTCTGCTGCGCGAGCGAGAGGACACGGGCGGCGCTGTCGCCGCCGGGGCCCTGACCGGGCTGCTGCATCTGCTGCATCTGTTGCTGCTGCATCTGCTGCTGCTGCATCTGCTGCGGCGCGTGACCCATGGGGCCGCCCATCGGGCCACCCATGGGACCGCCCTGCATCGGGCCGGGGCCGTGCTGACCCTGCGGACCGGGGCCGTGACCGCTGGGACCGGCGGGCAGCTGCGGAGCACCACCGGGCAGCTGGGGGGGACCCATCTGCGGGGGCTGCTGCTGGACCGGCGGACCAGATATGGCGGCGGGTACGGGTGCACCGGGACGGTCCTGCGGCTCCGGCTTGCGCATGCCCTGCTGCTGCTGGTTCTGCGCGGCGGCACGCGTGGCGGCGGCCAGCTTGGCGCGCAGGTCCTCGTTCTCACGGAGCAGGCGGGTCAGCTCGGACTCGACCTCGTCGAGGAAGGCATCGACCTCGTCCTCGTCATAGCCTTCTCGGAGGCGGACGGTCGTGAACTGCTTGTTCCGCACGTCCTCGGGGGTCAGCGGCATCTCTTCTTCACCTCTACGTAGTCGTCGGCAGTCGGCAAGACCGTATCGTTCACAGGCTGGTCACAATCGAGATCAGGATGTAAACGATGATCATCAGAACGAAGAAGGACAGGTCGAGTGCCACGCCCCCGAGACGCAACGGCGGAATGAACCGCCGTAGAAGCTTGAGCGGTGGATCGGTGACAGTGTAGGTGGCCTCAAGAAGCACCACCATCGGCTTGCCGGGCTGCCATGAACGTGCGAACTGGAAGACGTAGTCCATGACCAGCCGGAAGATCAGCACGATGAGGAAACACATCAGCGCGACATAGACAACTTGCAGTGCGACGCCCATTTCGCGCTTCCCTCTCCCCTGGCTCTCGTAGCTCCGGCCCTGCGGCCGGTTCGTTCCCGGTGTCGTGTTCTCAGCTCTGGTTGAAGAATCCGCCCTCAGCGATGCGGGCCTTGTCCTCCGCCGTGACATCGACGTTAGCAGGCGACAACAGGAACACCTTCTGCGTCACCCGCTCAATGCTGCCATGGAGACCGAAGACGAGTCCTGCGGCAAAGTCGACAAGTCGCTTCGCATCCGTATCGTCCATCTCCGTGAGATTCATGATCACCGGAGTGCCCTCACGGAAGTGTTCCCCGATGGTACGGGCCTCGTTGTAGGTCCGGGGGTGCAACGTGGTGATGCGGTAGGGCTCCCGCTCGGACACGACCTTGGGCATGATCACCGGTGCGTTCTTCTCCATGTTCGAGCGTTCAGGTGTGATGGATGCCACGGGGGCGATCCGGGCGGGTCGCACACTCTCCGCCGGGATCTGGACCGGCTCCCGCTGTGCGGGCGGCTGCACCACTCGTACCGGTTCGTCCCGCTCACGGTCCCGCTCCACCTGATGCGCGGGCTGGTGCCGCCGCCGGTCGCGCTCCGGCTCCGGCTCGGGTTCGAATTCGTCGTCGGGGTCGAACCCCGGACCGTCGTACCCATCGTCCTCCACGAGGCCGAGGTAGACCGCCATCTTGCGCATCGCGCCGGCCATGCTCCGAGTCCTCCGCTCTGTGGTGGATCGGCATCTGTCACCAAGTGCCCGCGATCCACTCCGGCCTACCCGCCAAAGGCGGGAATGACCATATTTTCTGCTGTGGTCCGACTTGCTTGGCGACGTTACCCGAGCCCGGGGCGGACTCCGAGTACCGCCGTACCGACGCGTACATGTGTCGCTCCGGCCGCAACCGCCTCTTCGAGGTCCGCGCTCATCCCTGCAGAGACCATGTTCGCAGCCGGATGGTTCCCGCGCAGGCGGGATGAGAATTCCATCAGCCGGTCGAACGCCGCCCGTTGCCGTCCCGCGTACGGCCCGGCGAGCGGCGCCACGGTCATCAGACCGCCGAGCCGCAGCCCCGGGGCGGCCGCCACCGCGGCGGCCAACTCCTCGATGCCGTCCGGCGCGACGCCACCCCGGTCGCCGCGCGCGCCGCTCTCCGCGTCGAGGGCGACCTGGATGAGGCAGTCCAGCTCGCGTCCGTCGCGCACGGCGGCCGCGGAGAGGGCCGTGACCAACTTGGCCCGGTCCACCGACTGCACGACATCGGCGTAACTCGCCACAGAGCGAACCTTATTCGTCTGCAATTGTCCAACAAAGTGCCATGTGAGGGACAGATCCGCACAAGCGGCTGCCTTGGGCGCCGCGTCCTGGTCACGATTCTCCGCGACATGGCGCACACCGAGTTCGTGCAGGATCCGCACATCGCTCGCGGGGTAGGTCTTCGTGACCACGATGAGGGTCACTTCTGCCCTTTTGCGCCCCGCGGCGGCACATGCGGAAGCGATACGTTCCTCCACCTGCGCCAGATTTGCGGCGAGTTGATCCTTACGGTCCGTCATGCCCTATCAGTCCAACCAGACATATCCGGCGAGCCGCCCGGTCGTGCGGTCGCGGCGGTACGAGTAGTGGTCGCCCGATTCGAGGGTGCAGACGGACGACATGTGCCGGTCGCGCACTCCGAGAGCCTCCAGCTGCGCGTGGACCCCTGCGGTGACGTCCACCGCCGGCGTCCCCCAGCTCGTCTCGGACCACGACGCGGGGACGGCCTCCGCCACATCGGCCCGCATCTCCGCCGGGACTTCGTAGCACCGTCCGCAGACGGCAGGTCCGGTGTGCGCGGCGATACGGGAGGTGTCCGCGCCGAGCGCGACCATGGCCTCGACGACGGCGGGGACGACGCCCGCGACCAGACCGGGACGGCCGGCGTGAGCCGCCGCGGCGATCCCGGCGACCGGGTCGGCGAGCAGTACCGGGGTGCAGTCGGCCGTGAGCACGGCGAGGGGGAGCCCGCGACGCGCGGTCACCACCGCGTCCACCGCGGGGATTTCCGCGCCCTCCCCCCAAGGGCCGTCGACGACTGCCACGTCCCGGCCGTGCACCTGGCGCATCCAGACGACCTGCGCGGGGTCGAGCCCGAGACTCCGGGCGGCCCGCCCCCGGTTGGCGAGTACGGCGGCGGGGTCGTCGCCGACCGCTCCGCCGAGGTTGAGCTCCTCGTACGGAGCGGCGCTCACCCCGCCCCACCTGTCGGTGAAGGCGAAGTGAGCGCCACCCCCCGAGGACACGGAGGACTCTGCGGTCACCGCGTGATGCCGGCCTATCACTTCAAGAAGTCCGGGACGTCCAGCTCTTCGGCCTGGGAGTCCTGGTACGGGCGGGCCGGCGGGACGTGCGGCGTGGGGACCTGCGGCATCGGGGTCTCGTTCGCCACCGGTGCGGCCTCGGCCGGGGTCTGCGCCTCCTCGCGCGGAGGCACGGAACCGAGCCCGCCCGACTGACGCACCGGCTCGGCGGCCCGGACCGGGGGTACGGACTCCTCGCGCTTTCCGGCACTCGCGCCGAGGACGTTCTCACGACGGGCCGGCGGCTGTCCGCCGTCGAAGCCCGCGGCGATCACGGTGACCCGGACCTCGTCGCCCAGCGCGTCGTCGATGACGGCGCCGAAGATGATGTTCGCCTCGGGGTGCGCCGCCTCGCTCACCAGCTGCGCTGCCTCGTTGATCTCGAAGAGACCGAGGTCGCTGCCACCGGAGATGGAGAGCAGCACACCGCGGGCGCCGTCGATGGACGCCTCCAGCAGCGGCGAGGAGATCGCCATCTCGGCCGCGGCCACCGCGCGGTCGTCGCCGCGCGCCGATCCGATGCCCATGAGCGCCGATCCGGCCTCGGACATGACCGACTTGACGTCGGCGAAGTCGAGGTTGATCAGGCCCGGGGTGGTGATGAGGTCGGTGATGCCCTGGACGCCCGAGAGCAGTACCTGGTCGGCCGACTTGAACGCGTCGAGCACGCTGACCTGGCGGTCCGAGATGGACAGCAGCCGGTCGTTGGGGATGACGATGAGGGTGTCGACCTCTTCGCGGAGCTCGGCGATGCCGTCCTCCGCCTGGTTCGCGCGGCGCCGGCCCTCGAAGGTGAACGGGCGGGTGACCACACCGATCGTCAGGGCACCGAGCGAGCGTGCGATGTTGGCGACGACGGGTGCGCCGCCGGTGCCGGTGCCGCCGCCCTCTCCGGCGGTGACGAAGACCATGTCGGCCCCCTTGAGGACCTCCTCGATCTCTTCACGGTGGTCCTCTGCCGCCTTGCGACCGACGGCCGGGTTCGCCCCGGCTCCGAGGCCACGGGTGAGTTCACGGCCGACGTCGAGCTTGACGTCGGCGTCGCTCATCAACAGGGCTTGCGCATCAGTGTTGATCGCGATGAACTCGACGCCCTTGAGACCGACCTCGATCATTCGGTTGATGGCATTGACACCACCGCCGCCGACACCGATGACCTTGATGACTGCGAGGTAGTTCTGCGGTGCTGCCACGTCGAAGGCCTCTCGCCTCGATTTACGTGTCGTCGCTTCGCGGTAGTCCCGCCGCGACGACGGATGCCGATTGGGACGGTCCGAACGCCGACCCGAACCCTAACGTTGAAGTTTAGGGTTACCAGTGTGTCTGCTTCTTGGACTCTTCCGAACAGGACACTAAGTCGACAAGTGGCGCACGTTCAACGAACACGCCGAACCTCCCGTTTTTCTTTTCACCCTATGTGATCACCCGTAGCGCTGACCAACCAGGGTGCTGGCCAGGCCAAATGTCCGTCAACTGTCCGACACGGCGGGGGCGGTGGGTGCACTCACGTCGAAGTGTCCCGCTTTGGGAGCGGCTTTCATGAGAGCCGTGAGGACTCTTGCCTTCACCGGCCCCTCCTCGCCGCTGCCCCAGACCACCGTGCGATTCCCGGTCAGTTCCAGGGAGATCGAGTCGTACGAGGTGACCCGGACGACCCGGGTGTCCCTGGCGACCGCGGCGGGAAGGCCGCCGGCGACCCGGACCGCCTCCCGTACCAGCCGGTCGCTGCCGAAGCGGCGCAGACTGGCGGACCGACCGGGAGTCAGCACCAGCAGGGGCACCCGCCCGGGCGCCTTGTCCACCGTGGCGAAGCGGACACCTTTTCGGTCCACTTCAATGAACTTTGCGCCCTTTTTCACCAGAAGGACCGGCTGCCGTTCGGTCACTTTAAGTCTGATTCCGTGCGGCCATGACCGTACGACATCCACCGAGTCGATACGAGGCAACTTCTGGCGCAACCGGGCGGCGATGGCGTCCGTGTCCACGGAGACCAGCGGGGCGCCGACCGGCGCCGCGGCGGCGGCCTTGACCTCGGCCGGGGTCAGTACGTCGACACCGGTGGCACCGACCTGTTCGACCCGGAACCAGGACGAGCCGTAGAGCGCCCAGACGGAGCCCGAGCCGATCAGCAGGACGGCGACGGCGATCAGGAACACCAGTCTGCGGCGGGGCACTCCGCGGCCGGTGGGGCGCGGCGGGCGGGCCGGGCCGCCCTTCTGCTGCCTTGCACCGCGCTGGGCGGTCGTCGGTCCGGCCACGCTCGCTCCTTATGCCGGGTCCGGGGGCGCCGCCCCCGGACCCGTCCGCCTCACGCGTTGCGGCGTGCGGCAATCGCCTCGTACACCATGCCGACGAGCAGGTCGTCGGCGTCCCGGCGGCCGAACTCGGCGGCGGCGCGGGACATCTCGTACAGCCGGTGCGGATCCGCAAGCACCGGGAGGACGTTGCCCTGCACCCACTCGGGGGTGAGCGCCGCGTCGTCCACCAGCAGACCACCGCCGGCGTTGACCACCGGCTGGGCGTTGAGCCGCTGTTCGCCGTTGCCGATCGGCAACGGGACGTAGGCGGCGGGAAGCCCGACGGCGGAGAGTTCGGCGACGGTCATCGCGCCCGCGCGGCAGAGCATCATGTCGGCCGCGGCGTACGCGAGATCCATCCGGTCCACGTACGGTACCGGGATGTAGGGCGGCATCCCGGGCATGTTGTCGATGCGCGGCAGTTCGTTCTTCGGACCGACCACGTGGAGGATCTGGATTCCGGAACGCTGCAGCAGCGGGGCGACCCGCTGCACCACCTCGTTGAGATGGCGGGCGCCCTGCGAGCCGCCGGAGACCAGCAGCGTCGGCAGGTTGGGGTCGAGGCCGAAGGCGTCACGCGCCTCCGGACGGACCCGGGCCCGGTCGAGGGTGGCGATGGTGCGGCGCAGCGGGATGCCGATGTAGCGGGCGCCCCGCAGCTTGCTGTCCGGGGTGGAGACGGCGACCCCGGCCGCGTACCTAGAACCGATCTTGTTGGCCAGCCCGGGCCGGGCGTTGGCCTCGTGGACGACGATCGGCACCCCGACCCGCTTGGCGGCGAGGTAGCCGGGCAGGGCGACGTAGCCGCCGAAGCCGACCACGCAGTCCGCCTTGGTGCGTTCCAGGATCTGCTCGGCGGCCTTGATGGTGCCGCGCAGCCTTCCCGGCACGGTGATCAGTTCGGGGGTGGGCTTGCGCGGCAGCGGCACGGCGGGGATCAGCGCCAGTTCGTACCCCCGCTCGGGTACCAGCCTGGTTTCGAGTCCGCGCTCCGTGCCGAGGGCAGTGATTCCCACGCTCGGGTCCTGCCTGCGCAGGGCGTCCGCGAGGGCAAGCGCGGGCTCGATGTGGCCGGCGGTCCCCCCACCGGCGAGTACGACATGCACCGAAATTCACCGCTCTCCGGACGGACGCTTCTTGCCGCGCCGTCTCATCGTCTTCCATCTCACCCGGGGCCTCCGCACGGCCAGGGCCGCCTTCGCCGCAGGCTCCTCCCGCGCGAACGCGATCATCAGCCCGACCGCGAACATGGCCGGCAGCAGGGCCGATCCTCCGTAGGAGAACAGCGGGAGCGGGACCCCGGCGATCGGCAGCAGGCCGAGCACCGCACCGATGTTGATCACGGCCTGAACCGTGATCCAGGTGGTCACACCTCCCGCGGCGTACCTCACGAAGGGGTCCTCCGTGCGTCCGGCCACGCGGATACCCGCATAGCCTAGAGCCGCGAAGAGGGCGAGCACCGACAGCGTCCCCGCCAACCCCAGTTCCTCCCCGGTGATGGCGAAGATGAAGTCGGTGTGCGGTTCGGGCAGTTGGCCCCATTTTTCCACACTTGCACCCAGCCCCGATCCGAACCATCCGCCGGATGCCAGAGCATAGATGCCGTGCACGGCTTGCCAGCACGAGCCGTCGGGTCCCGGTTCGCTGACTCCCATGCAGCTGAGCCGGGACATCCGGTTCGGACTGGTCTTGATCAGCAGGAAGACCAGCACGCCCGCGACGGCGAGCACCCCCGCGAACAGTCTGGTGGGCGCCCCGGCCAGCCAGAGCAGGCCGAACAGGATCGCGGTGAGAATGATCGCAGTTCCCATGTCGCCCCCGAGCATGATCAGCCCGAGGAGCATGAAGGCGACCGGCACCAGCGGCACCAGCATGTGCTTCCACTGCCCCAGCAGCCGCTTGTCCTGTTTGCGGGCGAGCAGGTCGGCGCCCCACAGGATCAGCGCGAGCTTGCCGAACTCACTGGGCTGGAGCTGGAAGGGCCCGCCCAGGTAGAGCCAGTTCCGGTTGCCGTTGACCGACATCCCTATCCCCGGCACCTGGACCAGCACCATCAGGAAGACCGTGCCCATGAGCAGCGGGTAGGCAAGAGCCCGGTGGAGCTTGACGGGCATCCGGGCCGCCATCGCCATCAGCACCGAGCCGATGACGGCGGCGAGGAACTGCTTGCGGAAGAAGTACGTGCCGGGCTTCGACAGCTCCAGCGCCTTGATCATCGAGGCGGAGTAGACCATCACCAGGCCGAGGACGGTGATCAGCAGCCCCGCTCCGAGGATCAGGTAGTACGCGGTGAGCGGGCGGTCCCAGGCCCGGCGCGCCTGCTCGTACATCCGCCGCACACCGCTGCCGCGGGGGGTACGGGGGCCGGAGCCGCCGCGCCCCCTGGAGGCCGGTACCGCGGGCCGCCGGGCGCCTGCCGTCGAGCCGCCGCGCAGGGCGAGGCCGGCGGGTGCCGGAGGCCCTGCCGGCAGCGGTGGGGCGGGCGCCCGGCTGATCGCCGCGGCGGCCCGTGTGCGGCCCGCGCCGCGCGCGGCGGAGCTCTCGTCGGCCGGCATCTGTCGCTGTCCCCTCCACTGCTCGTGCCCGGGGCTGCTGCCGAGGGCCGGGGCGTGCGGCGGATCCGCCCGTACCCGGTAGTCCGGGACAGTACGGCGCGGTGGCCGGGCCCGTCAGGCGCTCTCGGCGGCGAGTGCGCGGACCGCGTCCGCGAATGCCTCGCCCCGCTTGTTGTAATTGGCGAACATGTCCATCGAGGCGCAGGCCGGGGCCATCAGTACGGTGTCTCCCGGCCGGGCGAGCCGTGCCGCCTCGCGGACCGCCTCGGACATCGCCCCAGTGTCGGTCCGGTCGAGGTCGACGACCGGGACCTCGGGGGCGTGTCGCGCGAGGGCTTCGCGGATCAGTGCCCGGTCCCGGCCCATCAGTACGACGCCCCGCAGCCGCTTGGCGGCCCCGGTCACCAGATCGTCGAAGACGGCTCCCTTGGCGAGGCCTCCGGCGATCCAGACGATCGGGTCGTACGCCGCGAGGGAGGCCTCGGCGGCATGGGTGTTGGTGGCCTTGGAGTCGTCGATGTACGCCACCGACGCGACGTCCGCGACGTGTTCGATGCGGTGTGCGTCGGGCCGGAAGGCCCGCAGCCCGTCCCGTACCGCACGGGGCTCGACGCCGAAGGCGCGGGCCAGCGCCGCGGCCGCCAGGGCGTTGGCGATGTTGTGCGGCGCGGGCGGGTTGACGTCGGCGACCTCGGCGAGCTCCTGGGCCTGCTTCTGCCGGTTCGCCACGAAGGCGCGGTCGACGAGGATGCCGTCGACGACACCCAGCTGGGACGGGCCCGGGGTGCCGAGGGTGAAGCCGATGGCGCGGCAGCCCTCCTCGACGTCCGCCTCGCGGACCAGGTCCTCGGTCGCCGGGTCGGCCGCGTTGTAGACGCAGGCGATCCGGTTGCCCTCGTAGATCCGGCCCTTGTCCGCGACGTACGCCTCCATGGAGCCGTGCCAGTCGAGGTGGTCCGGGGCCAGGTTGAGGACGACCGCGGAGTGGGCGCGCAGCGAGGGCGACCAGTGCAGCTGGTAGCTGGAGAGCTCGACGGCGAGCACGTCGTAGGTCTCGTCGCCGAGGACCGCGTCGAGGAGGGACACCCCGATGTTGCCGACGGCGGCGGTGCGCAGTCCGGCCGCCTCCAGGATCGAGGCGAGCATCCGGACGGTCGTGGTCTTGCCGTTGGTGCCGGTGACCGCCAGCCAGGGTGCCGGCTCCCTGCCGTCCCGGCCACGCAGCCGCCAGGCGAGCTCGACGTCGCCCCAGACCGGGACGCCCGCCTCGGCGGCTGCCGTGAAGAGCGGCTTGTCCGGCTGCCAGCCGGGGGTGGTGACGATGAGCTCGGTGGACTCGGGCAGGGTCGCCCCGTCGCCGAGGCGCACGGTGATTCCCTGCGCCCGCAGCTCGGCCGCCTGCGCACGGGAACGCTCGTCGTCCCCGTCGTTGACGACGGTGACGACGGCGCCGAGGCCGTTGAGGACGCGGGCGGCGGGAATACCGCTGACCCCGAGTCCGGCGACGGTGACGTGCTTGCCCTGCCAGTCCTGGTTGCTCACTTGGCGGCTGCCCACCCTGCGTAGAAGAGGCCGAGTCCGACGATCACGCACATGCCCTGGATGATCCAGAAGCGGACCACGACAAGGACTTCGGACCACCCCTTGAGTTCGAAGTGGTGCTGGAGCGGCGCCATCCGGAAGACCCGCTTGCCGGTCATCTTGAAGGAGCCGACCTGGATGACCACGGACATGGTGATCATCACGAAGAGGCCGCCGAGGATGGCCATCAGGAACTCGGTGCGGGAGCAGATCGCCAGGCCGGCGAGAGCGCCGCCGAGCGCCAGCGATCCGGTGTCGCCCATGAAGATCTTGGCGGGCGAGGTGTTCCACCACAGGAAGCCGAAACAGGCTCCCATCAGCGCGGAGGCGACGACCGCGAGGTCGAGCGGATCACGCACCTCGAAGCAGGCGTTGGGGTTGGTCAGGGAGACCGCGTTGGCGCAGGACTCCTGGAACTGCCAGAGCCCGATGAAGGTGTACGCGCCGAAGACCATCACCGAGGCGCCGGTGGCGAGGCCGTCCAGACCGTCCGTCAGGTTCACGCCGTTGGACATGGCGAGGATCATGAACAGCGCCCAGACGACGAACAGCACCGGGCCGATCGACCAGCCGAAGTCCGTGACGAACGACAGCTTGGTGGAGGCCGGGGTGTTGCCGCGGATGTCGGCGAACTGGAGCGACAGCACCGCGAAGGCGATACCGACGATCAGCTGGCCGGCCATCTTGGCCTTGGCCCGCAGGCCGAGCGAACGCTGCTTGACGATCTTGATGTAGTCGTCGAGGAACCCGACGAGCCCCATCCCGGTCATCAGGAAGAGGACCAGCAGGCCGGAGAAACGCATCTCCTCGCCGGTGATGACCTTCGCCAGGAAGTACGCCATCAGCGTGGCCAGGATGAAGGCGATGCCGCCCATGGTGGGCGTGCCCTTCTTGCTGCCGTGGCTGCGCGGGCCGTCGTCGCGGATGAACTGCCCGTATCCCTTGCGGGCCAGGAGCTTGATCAGCAGCGGGGTACCGACCAGGGTCAGGAAGAGCCCGATGGCCCCCGCGAAGAGGATCTGCCTCATCGGCCGGTGACCTCGCCCTCGGTCGAGTTCTCCAGCAGTGCCTGGACGACCCGCTCCAGGCCGACCGACCGGGACGCCTTCACCAGCACGACGTCTCCCGCGCGCAGTTCACTGCGCAACAGGTCGACGGCCGCCTGTGCGTCGGACACGTGCACCGACTCCTCACCCCACGAACCCTCGTTGTATGCGCCCAGTTGCAGCCAGGAGGCTTCTCTGCCCCCGACCGCGACGAGCTTGCTGACGTTGAGCCGGACGGCGAGCCGTCCGACCGCGTCGTGCTCGGCGAGCGAGGCGTCGCCGAGCTCGGCCATGGGGCCGAGCACCGCCCACGTACGACGCCCCTTCCCCATGGCGACCAGCGCGCGCAGCGCTGCTCGCATGGATTCGGGGTTCGCGTTGTAGGCGTCATTGACGAACGTCACGCCGTCCGGTCGCTCGGTGACCTCCATGCGCCAGCGGGAGAGGGTGCCCGCCTCGGAGAGCGCCACGGCGATCTCGTCTGCGGACAGGCCCAACTCATGGGCGACGGCGGCCGCGGCGAGCGCGTTCGACACGTGATGCTCACCGTACAGGCGCATGGTCACATCGCTGCACCCGGTGGGTGTGTGGAGCGTGAAAGCGGGGCGGCCGTCCTCGGTGAGACGGACCTTCTCTCCCCGTACGTCCGCATCCGCGGCTTCACCGAAGAGCAGCACACGGGCTTTCGTACGGGAGGACATGGCACGCACGAGCGGGTCGTCGGCGTTGAGGACGGCCACTCCGTCCTCGGGGAGCGACTCGACCATCTCGCCCTTGGCGACGGCGATCTGCTCGCGGCCGCCGAACTCACCGATGTGCGCGGTGCCGACGTTGAGGACGAGCCCGACCCGGGGCGGGATCAGGCCGGTGAGGTAACGGATGTCGCCGATGTAGCGGGCACCCATTTCGAGAACGAGGTGTTCGGTCTCCTCCGTCGCGCGCAGTGCGGTGAGCGGCAGACCGATCTCGTTGTTGAGGTTGCCCGCCGGGAAGACAGTGGGGCCCTTGCGCTCCAGCAGCTGGGCGATCAGGTCCTTGGTGGAGGTCTTGCCGGCGGAGCCGGTCAGGGCGACGACGGTGGTACCGAGGCGTCCGACGACGTTCCGCGCGAGTGCGCCGAGCGCGGCCACGACGTCCTCGACGACGATCGCCGGGACGCCGACGGGGCGGGTGGCGAGTACGGCTGCCGCACCCGCACCCACCGCGCCCTGCGCGAAGTCGTGGCCGTCGACACGCTCGCCCGCGAAGGCGACGAACAGACTGCCTTGCTGTACCGCTCGGGAGTCGATGACGACGGGCCCGCTGACGGTCACTGCCGGATCCGGTATGTCGTGCGGCTGCCCGCCGACGATTTCGGCGATCTCGGCGAGGGAAAGGGCGATCACTTGGTCATCCCTGACTGTTGTTCTCGTGGGTGTGGGCGAGGTCCGTGGCGTCCGCGGGGGCATCCGCGGCGCTCTCCTGCCCCAGGGACCGTGCGATGGCCGCGCGCAGCACCGTACGGTCGTCGAAGGGGCGTACCACTCCGTGGATGTCCTGACCCTGTTCGTGTCCCTTGCCGGCGATCAGCACGGTGTCGCCGGGCCGGGCACGGGCGACCGCGGCGGCGACCGCGGCGGCCCGGTCGGCGTCGACCAGGACGTCGCCGCGCTCGTGGGCGGGCACTTCGGCAGCGCCCACGAGCATCGCGGCGAGGATGGCCAGAGGGTCCTCGGAGCGGGGGTTGTCGGAGGTCAGTACGGCGGTGTCGGCGAGGCGCGCCGCCGCGGCGCCCATCGGGCCGCGTTTGGTCGTGTCCCGGTCGCCGCCGCAGCCGAGCACGATGTGCAGCCTGCCCTCGGTGACCTTGCGCAGGGAGCGCAGAACGGATTCGACGGCGTCGGTCTTGTGCGCGTAGTCGACGAGTGCGAGATACGGCTGTCCGGCGTCCACGCGCTCCAGCCTGCCGGGGACACCCGGGACCGCGGCGACCCCGTCGGCCGCGGCCTGCAGGTCGACACCGGCGACGGCGAGGGTGACGATCGCGGCGAGGGTGTTGGCCACGTTGAACGGGCCGGGCAGCGGGGCGCTCGCGCTGATCCGCTCGTCCTTGGGGCCGACGACGGTGAACGTGGAGCCCAGCGGGCCGACTTCGACGTCCTCGGCGCGCCAGTCGGCGTCCGGGTGCCCCTCGGCGGAGAAGGTGACGACCGGAACGGTGGCCTCCGTCACCAGCCTTCGGCCGTACGCGTCGTCGAAGTTGACGACGCCCTGCCTGCTGCGCGCCGGCGTGAACAGCTGCGCCTTGGCCTGGAAGTAGTCCTCCATGCCCGAGTGGAACTCCATGTGTTCCGGGCTGAGGTTGTTGAAGACGGCGACGTCGAAGACACAGCCGTCGACGCGGCCGAGCACCAGGGCGTGGCTGGAGACCTCCATGGTGACCGCGTCGACGCGGCGCTCCCGCATGACGGCGAACAGGGCCTGGAGATCGGTGGCTTCGGGGGTGGTCCGCTCGGACTTGATGCGCTCGTCGCCGATGCGCATCTCGACGGTGCCGATCAGCCCGGTGCTGCGCCCGGCGCCGCGGAAACCGCCCTCGACGAGGTAGGCGGTGGTGGTCTTGCCGGACGTGCCGGTGATGCCGATCTGGAGGAGGTCCGCGCCGGGCCGCCCGTAGATCTCGGCGGCGAGTTCGCCCATCCGGCCACGCGGGTTCTCGACGACCAGTACCGGCAGGCCGGTGGCGGCGGCGCGGTCGGCGCCCGACGGGTCGGTGAGGACCGCCGCGGCGCCGAGGCCGGCCGCCTGGGCGACGAAGTCGGCACCGTGCAGACGGGCGCCGGGCAGCGCCGCGTACACATCACCGGGGCGCACCGCCCGCGAGTCGTGGGTGATGCCGGTGACCTCTCCGGATCCCGGCGGCTCGACTCCCAGCCGGGCCGCCAGCTCACCGAGGGAGGTCGGCCGCAGCCGAACCGGGCGGGGCGCTCCCGGGTAGTTCACAGGGGCGTCCTTCGGGGTGGTTTGAGACTGTTCAGCGTGGGGCACGGCGGTGAGCGTACCGGGCGCACCCGGCGTCTCGCGAAGCGAGGGGGCCGGGTTGCGGTGGTTCCTGTTCCGGTTCCCGGGATCGGGCGTGATGGTTGTCACTGACTGTTTCCCCGAGTTCACTCGCCGGGTTGGAAGGAGACCGGCAGACGGGCCGACTTGCTGCCGGACGGTGGGGTCTGGAGGGTCTTGAGCGCGAACTCCATGACCTGCTTGTAGATCGGACCGCAGATCTGACCGCCGAAGTAGCTGCCCCTGGTCGGGTTCTGGATCGCGCAGTAGACGGTGATCTGCGGGTTGTCGGCGGGCGCGAAGCCCGCGAAGGACGCGGTGTAGCCGTGGTAGCCGCCGCGGATCGGGTCGACCCGGTTGGCCGTACCGGTCTTGCCCGCGACCCGGTAGCCGGGGATGCGGGCCTTGGTGCCGGTGCCCTCCTCGTCACCCACCACCGACTCCAGCATGCGCGCGAGCGACTTGGCGGTCTTCTTGCTGACCACCCGGTTCTGCCCGGGAGCGGCCGCAGGGGTGAAGCGGCCGTCCGCGCCCCTGGTGCCGCGGACCAGGGTGGGCGCGACCCGGACGCCGCCGTTGGCGATCGTGGAGTAGACCGAGGCGGCCTGCACCGCGTTGAGCGAGAGCCCCTGCCCGAACGGGATCGTGTACTGCTGCGAGGTCGACCAGTCCTGCGGCTTGGCGAGGATGCCGGGGGTCTCGCCCGGGTAGTTCAGCCCGGTCGGGCGGCCGATGCCGAATTTGCGCAGGTACGAGTAGAGGATCTTGTTGGACTCCGCCTGTGTCCTGCCGAGCTGGCCGGTGGCCAGGATGGTGCCGATGTTGCTGGACTTGGCGAGTACGCCGTTGAGCGTCAGGTACCAGGTGGCGTGGTCGATGTCGTCCTTGAAGAGCCGGTCGCCGCGGTGCAGCCGGTTGGGGACGGTGACATGGGTGCCGGGGGTGGCCGCCCCCTCCTCCAGGACCGCGGCCATGGACATGACCTTGCTGGTGGAGCCGGGTTCGTACACGTCCTGGAGCGCCGCGTTGCCCAGTGACGCCGCATCGGCCTGCGAGAGGTCGTTGGGGTCGAAGCCCGGGGCGTTGGCCATGGCGAGCACCTCGCCGGTCCTGGAGTTCTGCACGATCACATAACCGCGGTCCGCCTTGGACTCCTTGACCTGGTCCGAGATGGCCTTCTGGGCTTCCCACTGGATGTCCCGGTCGATGGTCAGCTCGATGTCGGAGCCCGCGACCGCCGGGACCTCCTTGGTGCCCGCGGTGGGCACCCGGCGGCCGCCCGACTGGGCATACTTGATCTTGCCGTCCTGTCCCGCGAGCTCCTTGTCCAGCTGCGATTCGAGCCCGCCGGCGCCCTCGCCCTCGGCGTTGACGTAACCCAGTATCCCGGCGGCCAGATCGCCGTTGGGGTAGACCCTCTTGCTGGTCGTCTCCTGGAAGACGCCGGCCAGCACGTTGGCTCCGGCGGTGCCGTTCGCACCGCCCTTCCGGGCCTTCTCCGCGAAGACGGACTTGAGGTCCTTGATCTGCTTCCAGACCTGCGGGGTCCGGCGACGGGCCAGCACGACGTACCGGCTCTTCGGCTTGGACAGTTTCCCGGCCAGGTCGTCGGCGTCGGCCCCGAGGATGGGCGCGAGAAGGGCCGCGGCCTGCTGCGGTGCGTCCGGGGCACCGCTGTCCTCGGGCGTGAACATCTTGGGGTCGGCGGTGATGTCGTACGCGTCGACGCTGGTGGCCAGGGCGATACCGCTGCGGTCGGTGATCTCGCCCCGCTCGGCGGCGATCGTGTACTCCAGGTAGCGGTTCTTCTCGGCCTTGGCCGCGTACGCACTGGCGTCGACGGCCTGCACCTGCAGGAGTCGCACGACGAACGCCAGCATCACGAGCGTCAGGGCCAGGCTGACCAGGCGGAGCCGGGGCCGCGGGCTGCCCAGGCGCAGCGGGCGCGCCGGGGGCCGGTGCGGGGCGCGGCCGCGCGGCGCCGCGGACGGGCGG